>JAGRHW010000139.1 GCA_020444765.1 Gammaproteobacteria bacterium
TTGAGCGCCGCCCTGAAGGCGTCCTTGTCCGAGAGGTCGCCGCCGGTCGCCGTCAGCGCCGCATCGATCAGTCTCGCGGTGTCATAGCCCTGGCTGGCATACAAGGTCGGCATGCGGCCGTAAGCCTTGACGAACGCTTCAACGAAGGCTTTGTTGGCCGGGTTGTCGAGATCCTGATTCCATTGTGAACTGTTGCGTACCCCGACCGCAGCGTCGCCGACAGCCTTGAGCAAGCGTGCGTCAAAAGAAAAAGCCGGACCGAACAGCGGAACGGTTTTATTCAGACCGGCCTGTGCGTATTGCTTGACGAAATTGATGCCCATGCCGCCCGGCAAAAAGAAAAATACCCCGTCGGGATTGGCGGAACGAATGGTCGCCAGCTCCGCCGCGTAGTCGGACTGGCCGAGTTTGGTGTAGGTTTCACCAACGATTTCACCCTTGTAGTATCGTTTGAAACCGGTCAGCGCATCCTTGCCGGCCGGGTAGTTCGGCGCCAGGATATACAGTTTTTTATGGCCTTCATCGGTGACGAACTGGCCCATCGCCTCGTGCAGATTATCGTTCTGCCAGGCGACATTGAAATAATTCTTGTCGCAATTTTTTCCGGCCAGATTCGATGGGCCGGCGTTGGGGCTCAGGTAGACCACATCCTCACGGGTCACGGCCGGGATGGTCGCAACCGCCACGTTGGAAAAGATAATCCCGGTCATCAGCTGTACGCCGTCCCGCTTGATCATGCGATCGGCGACCTGCTTGCCCTTGGCCGGTTTGCGCTCATCATCTTCGACCAGTACCTCGACCGGTACCCCGCCGAGCTTGCCGTCCTGCATTGCCAACGCGAGATTGAAGCCGTCACGGACGTCTTCGCCGAGGTATCCGGCCTTGGTCGACAGTGTTGTGATCATGCCGATTTTCAGCGGATCGGCGGCGAACAGGTTTGCGCTGCAGGCGAGCAGCGACAGGGTGAGGGCAAACGACAGAGATTTCATGGATTTCCTCGGTAATAGTTTTCAGGGGTCGGCCTACATTAGTCAGCTTGGCCGTAGCGGTCAAGAACCGCTTCGAGCACCGAAAAATGGTGCTTGCCGGGCAGGCTCGTCATCCGGCTGTCCGGCATCGAATCCCGCCAGGCGGTCAACAGGCTGCTCGATTGACGGTGATACTCCTGACTTTCCAGCGCGCCGAGCCAGAGTTCGAGGTCGCAGGCAATCGTTGGCTGGCGCAGCAACGGGCTGAACAGGTCGGCGCTGCGGGCATCCAGCGACAGTGCCTGGTTGATGGAGGTTTTGACCATCGGTCGCAGATCAAAAAGCCCGCTGATGGGAATCGCCTTATGGATAAAGCCGTCGGCGATAAAAGGCGCCGAACCTTGCCAGTCCGTCGACAGCAGTTCCGCCACCAGGTGGCCGCCGGCGGAATGGCCGCAAAGCGTGAGTTTCGCGGAAGGCCCGGCAAGTGTCTGGCGGTTCCGGTAAACCCATAACAGGGCCAGCCGGACATGCTCGACAAGCGTTGCCATCGATACCGCCGGACATAAGCCATAATTGATGGTGATCAGCGTTTCGTCGCGCCGGTTGACGGGCCCGGCCAGCCAGCTGAAACTCGATTTGTCCATGGCCTGCCAATAGCCGCCATGAATAAACAGAAACAGGCCGCGGGCCTCGCCCTGAGGGCGAAAGATATCCAGCCGGTTGCGCGCATGGTCGCCATAGGGGATGTCGGTTTCGGCGCGCCGGCTCTGCCGGAAGGCGATGCTCGTCTTGCGCCAGTGCTCGAAATAATCCGCATGGTCGGCAACCGCCGCCCGGTTGTTGTACTGGGTTTCGAGTTCAGGATCGATGGATGCGCCGGGCACCTGTCAGCAGACCCTAGGCGTTGCCGACCGAAAACATGCTTTCCAGGTCGTGTTTGGAAAAGGCCTTGAAAGCAAGCATGGTTTCGGTATGTACGATGTCTTCTATATCGCGCAGCTTTTCGGTCACCAGGGTTGCGAGTGCTTCATTGCTGGCGACCCGTGCGATGGCAATCAGGTCGTAGTTGCCGCTGACGGAATAGACTTCGGAAAAGCCGTCCATATCTGCCAGCGCTTTCGCAACGTCGGCTATTTTGGTGCGCTTTACATTCATCAGAATGATCGAGGTAACCATGGTGTGCTCCACGAAAAACAAACCACCGAGCTTAGCATGGGCCGTCAGTTGTTTGAATCCGCTGCCGGTGAAACTTTCACATTGATGGTCGGCAGCGTCAATCAGGCCGTGCAGACGATCGATTCAGGTGCAAAACAAGGATATTGTCGACAATAAGCACGAAAAATTGGTTTTATGGCGTGCAAAACCTTGACAAATCGTTTCTCAAGCGCCTTAATGTCGACATTCTAAAATCCGCATGACAAAAAGCGGCTTTCTTTATTGGTTCCTTTCACAATGGTTGCTGGCACTCCAAATACAGCCCTGGATCAGCCTCTGACACTCGCCGATCGCGTTTACGTGCAACTGCGCGAGGCGATTCTTGACGGCGATATTCAGCCTGGCAGCAAAATCAGCGAACCGGAACTCGCCAAAACCTACGGTGTCAGCCGCAGTTCGTTGCGCGAGGCGATCGCCAAACTCGAGAGCAGCAGTCTGGTGGTTCGTCAGGCCAATATCGGCGCCCGAGTGATTACCCTGTCCAAGGCCAGTCTTCTGGAAATTTACCAGGTCCGCGAATCCCTCGAAGGTCTGGCGGCCAGGCTGGCGGCTGAAAACATGACTTCGCCGGAAATCGACAAGCTGAAACGGCTTCTGGATATGCAGTCGGATGGCGGGGAGGGCCGCAGCCCGCGTGATTACCAATCGGTGGACTTCGATTTCCATTATTGTATTGTGCTGGGAAGCCACAACGAACGCCTGATCCGTATTCTTTCGCGGGATCTGTTCGAGCTGGTGCATTTCTACCGAAAAAAATTCAGCGACTCCGGACCGAGGCCGGTACAGGCACTGAATGAACACACCGAAATTGTCGCCGCGATAAGTCGTCGTGACGGCGAAATGGCCGAAGTCATGATGCGGCATCATATTCGTGCGGCTCGCGAGCACGCCAAAAACAGCTTTACCAAAGGGCAGTCCGAAGCCCTTGATAACTAAACCCCGAGTTTTAAAAGGAAACGATTTATGCCAGACAGAATTACCGCAGGAAACTTACAAATAGCCAGTGTGCTGTATGAGCTGGTCGAGAATGAGATCGCCCCCGGCCTGGGTGTGGATACGGCGGTATTCTGGAAAAACTTCTCGGAAATTCTGGCCGACCTGATGCCTCTGAACAAGGCGCTGCTGAGCCGACGTGATGAGTTGCAGGCGAAGATCGATGAATACCATCTGGCGCGCAAGGGGCAAAAACACGACGCGGCGGATTACAAGGCTTTCCTGAAGGAAATCGGCTATCTGCTTGACGAGGGCGAGGACTTTGAAATTACCACCGACAATGTCGACGCCGAGATCGCCACTATCGCCGGCCCGCAACTGGTCGTGCCGGTCAGCAATGCCCGCTATGCGCTGAATGCCGCCAATGCCCGCTGGGGTAGTCTCTACGATGCAGTTTATGGCAGCGATATCATCGCCGATGAAGGCGGCGCGGAAAAACAGGCCGCCTATAATCCGGTACGTGGTCAGAAAGTCGTCGATTTCGCCATGGATTTTCTCGATAAAGCCGTGCCGCTGGTGTCCGGCAGCCATGCCGAGGCGAAGCGGTATTCACTGATCGACGAGGCCGGTGAAAAACGCCTGACCGTTCTCCTGACCGACGGCAGCGAATCCGCTCTGAAAGACCCGCTGCAGTTTGCCGGTTATCTGGGCGGAGACGAACCGACGACGATTCTCCTCAGCAACAATGCACTGCATATGCAGATTATAATCGACCCGGAAAGTCCGGTCGGCCGCCAGCACCCGGCCGGCATCAAGGACGTCATCATGGAAGCCGCGGTCACCACCATTCAGGACTGCGAGGATTCCGTCGCGGCGGTCGACGCCGAAGATAAAGTACTGGTTTACAAAAACTGGCTGGGTCTGATGCGCGGCGATCTCGGCGCAGAGTTTTCCAAGGGCGGCAAGACGGTCACCCGTTACCTGCACGAGGATCTTGAATTCACCCGTCGCGACGGCAAATCCCTGACCTTGCCGGGGCGCAGCCTGATGCTGGTGCGCAATGTCGGTCATCTGATGACCAGCGATGCGGTGCTCGTCAATGGCGAGGAAGTCCCTGAGGGGATGCTCGACGCTATGCTGACCGGTCTGATCGCACTTTACGACCTCAAGCGCAAAGGCAAGTATAGAAACAGCCGCAAGGGCAGTATGTATATCGTCAAGCCGAAGATGCACGGACCGGATGAGGTAGCGCTGGCCAACAAGCTGTTTGATCGGGTCGAACAAGCCTTGGGGCTGGACGGCAACACCCTCAAGATCGGCGTTATGGACGAGGAACGACGCACCACCGTCAATCTCAAGGAATGCATCCGCGCCTGCCGCGAACGTCTGATCTTTATCAATACCGGTTTTCTCGACCGTACCGGCGACGAAATACACACCAGCATGGAAGCCGGACCGATGTTGCCCAAGGCCGAGATTAAAAACCAACCCTGGATCCAGGCTTATGAGGACTGGAACGTTGACACCGGTCTTGCCTGTGGTATGCAGGGCCGGGCACAGATCGGCAAGGGTATGTGGGCGATGCCGGACCTGATGAAGGGCATGCTCGACAGCAAGATTGCGCACCCCGAAGCCGGCGCCAACTGCGCCTGGGTGCCGTCGCCGACCGGCGCGACGATTCACGCCATGCATTATCACCTGGTCAAGGTTGCCGACCGGCAGGAAGCGCTGAAAAAACGCAAGCGTGCGGATCTGGACAAAATCCTTACGATTCCGTTGCTGGACGATCCGCAAAGCCTCTCGTCGCAGGACATAGAAAACGAACTGAACAACAATGCTCAGGGTATTCTCGGCTATGTGGTTCGCTGGATCGATCAGGGTGTGGGTTGTTCCAAGGTGCCGGATATCAACGACATCGGCCTGATGGAAGATCGCGCCACCCTGCGGATATCCAGCCAGCATATCGCCAACTGGCTGCATCATGGCGTTTGCTCAAAAGACCAGGTTGTCGCGGCATTCAAAAACATGGCGCTCGTGGTCGATAAACAAAATGCCGGTGATCCGCTCTATCAGCCGATGGCTCCCGAGTATAACGGGGTCGCCTTCAAGGCTGCGATGGACCTTGTTCTGAAAGGTTGTGAACAGCCAAACGGTTATACCGAACCCTTGTTACATCAATATCGACGAGATAAAAAAGCAGCGGACTGAAAAAGCTGATGCGTCAACAGATACGACATTTTTTATTCATCAAAATCAAGGCAGGAGAAGCTCGCTAATGCCCAAGAATCTAGATTTAACCCGTTACGGGATTACCGATACACCGGAGATTGTTTACAACCCGTCTTACGATCAGTTGTTCGAGGAAGAAACGCGAGACGATCTGCAAGGCTATGAAAAAGGTATCGTCACGACATCCGGTTGCGTCGCTGTCGATACAGGTAAATTTACCGGTCGTTCACCGAAGGACAAATGGATCGTCAAGGACGATACAACGCGTGACACCGTCTGGTGGTCCGATCAAGGCAAGAACGATAATAAGGCGATTAACCAGGATGTCTGGCAACACCTCAAAGACATCACTATGCATCAGTTGTCCGGCGAACGCCTGTTTGTGGTTGATGCCTACTGTGGCGCCAATGAAGACACCAGACTGAAAGTGCGGTTTATTTCCGAAGTGGCGTGGCAGGCGCATTTCGTGACCAATATGTTTATCCGCCCGACCGCCGAGGAACTGGAAAACTTCGAGCCGGATTTCGTTGTTGCGAATGCCGCCAAACGCACCCACGAGCGCTGGCAGGATCACGATCTGAATTCCGAAAACTACGTCGCCTTCAACCTGACCGAGCGCATGCAGCTGATCGGTGGCACCTGGTACGGCGGCGAAATGAAAAAAGGCATGTTCTCGGTGATGAACTACCTGCTGCCGCTCAAGGGCATCGCCTCCATGCACTGCTCGGCGAATGTCGGCGAAAAAGGCGACGCAGCGATTTTCTTCGGCTTGTCCGGCACCGGTAAAACCACCTTGTCCACCGATCCGAAACGCCAGCTGATCGGCGATGACGAGCATGGCTGGGATGATGACGGCGTGTTTAATTTCGAAGGCGGTTGTTATGCCAAGACGATTAATCTGAGCCCCGAAGCCGAGCCGGATATCTATCATGCCATCAAGCGTGATGCGTTGCTGGAAAACGTCGTCGTGCGTGAGGACGGAACGGTTGACTTTGCGTCCAATGCGAAAACCGAGAACACCCGCGTTTCCTACCCGATTTATCACATCGAAAACATCGTCAAGGGCGCTTCCAAAGCGGGTCATCCGGACAAGGTGATCTTCCTGTCGGCCGATGCATTCGGCGTGTTGCCGCCGGTTTCCAAGCTGACTCCGGAACAGACCAAATATCATTTTCTGTCCGGCTTTACCGCCAAACTCGCCGGTACCGAGCTTGGCGTAACCGAACCGACACCGACATTCTCGGCCTGCTTCGGCGCGGCGTTTCTGATGCTGCATCCGACCCAATACGCTGAAACGCTGGTCAACCGGATGGAAGCCTCGGGTGCCAAGGCCTATCTGGTCAACACCGGCTGGAATGGCAGCGGCAAGCGTATCTCGATCAAGGATACCCGTGCGATCATCGACGCGATCCTGGATGGTTCGATTGAAAAAGCCGAAACCAAGCAGATTCCGATCTTCAATCTTGAAGTACCGACTGCTTTGCCGGGCGTCAATCCGGAAATTCTCGATCCGCGCGATACTTATGCCAATGCAGCCGAATGGGATGATAAAGCCCGTCATCTGGCGGAACTCTTTATTGAGAACTTCTCGCGTTACACCGATAACGATGAAGGAAAGTCTCTGGTTGCAGCCGGGCCTCAGTTGTAGCGTAACAGCGAATAAGGCTTTATTATGGGCGGATAAAAATTTATCCGCCTTTTTTATTTATGGAGAGTTGTTATGACGGACCCCGTCGAAATCAGTTGCAAACAGGCCTGGGAAATCCTGCAGAATGATCCGCGGGCGCTGATCATTGACGTGCGTTCGTCGATGGAGTTCCTGTTCGTCGGGCATCCCAAGGGTGCTGTGCATATTCCCTGGATTGACGAACCGGACTGGGACATCAACCCGCACTTTGTTGCCGATGTCCGCAAAGTGCTGCTTGGCGGCGTCGCCTGCGTGGACGACGAGGGTTGTGTACCGGTGATCTTGATCTGCCGTAGCGGCAAGCGGTCCAAGGATGCCGGTAAGTTGCTTATTCAGGCCGGACTGAAACAGGTTTATAATATCGACGAAGGCTTCGAAGGCGAGCTTGACGACAACCATCAGCGCAGCACGCTGGGCGGTTGGCGTTTTCACAGTTTGCCCTGGGAGCAGTGTTAGAGCCTGTCTAATCGCCGAATCCGCTGATTTGCGCAGAAAGAGTTAGACTGTTCCATTTTCTTCTGCCGGCCGCTATCCGGCGGCCGCGAGACACCACATTGAACCTGAAAACAGCGAGCGATAGCCCGGCTTATCCTTCCTTGGGCCTGTCCTGGAGCATTTGGGGCCTGGGCGCTTTTTTGTATCTGATCGCTTTCTATCAGCGTGTCGCGCCGGGTGTTATGACCGGCGAGCTGACCAACGAATTCAAGCTCAATGCGGCGGCACTCGGTAATTTGTCGGCCTTTTATTTCTACAGCTATGTCGCCATGCAAGTGCCGACCGGGCTGCTGGCCGACCATTGGGGGCCGCGCAAACTGTTGACACTCGGCTCGTTCGTGGCGGCTGTCGGCACGCTGATGTTCGCCGTGGCGCCGGATATTATCTGGGCGAGTGCCGGACGTCTGCTGATCGGCGCCTCAGTTGCCGTGGCCTTTGTCGCCTTGTTGAAACTGGCCGCGCACTGGATGCCTCACCAACAATATGCCCTGGCATCAGGACTTGCCTTGTTTGTCGGTTTGACCGGCGCGGTGTTTGCCGGCGTGCCACTGCGACTGATGATCGATGCGTACGGCTGGCGGCCGGTCATGCTGGTCTCGGCTTTTATCACCTTGCTGGTCTCGCTGCTGATCTGGTTGTTTGTCCGTGACGATCCCGTCGAAAAAGGTCTTAAGAGTTATCATTCGCTCTCTGCGCCGGTTGCCGGGCAGAAAAAAAGTATTTTTTCCTCGATCGGCGAGGCCTTGCGTTATCGGAATATCCGCTATCTGTTTCTGATTCCCGGGGGCATCGTCGGGGCCATATTGGCATTTGGCGGGCTTTGGGGTGTACCGTTTTTGACAACTCATTACGAGATGCCGAAAACCAGGGCAGCGGCCTTTTGTTCGCTGTTGTTGATTTCCTGGGCGGTGGGCGGACCCTTGTTCGGCTGGCTGTCGGATCATCTGGCCCGCCGCAAATCCATTTATGTACTTGCCTGTGTCGCCTTGCCCGGACTCTGGTGGCTGTTGCTGATGCGACCCGGCTGGTCGGAGCTGTCGCTGGCTGCTTTGATGGCGATAATCGGGTTGGTCTCTGGTGTCATGGTTGTGAGTTTTGCTTTTGCGCGTGAATCGGCCCCGTCCCGACTGACGGGCACCACCTCGGGACTCATCAATATGGGTGTCATGCTGGGGCCGATGCTGCTTCAGCCCGCGATGGGGCTGGTGCTGGACCGCTATTGGCAGGGGCTCAGCAATGAAGGCATGCGGGTTTATTCTCTGGAGGCCTACCATACCGCGTTTTATCTGTTGTTTGGGTGGTTGTTGTTGTCGCTGATTCTGGTTTCGCTGACGAGCGAAACGCGCTGTAAACCGCTTTACGAATAATTTTCTGCACAGACTT
>JAGRHW010000013.1 GCA_020444765.1 Gammaproteobacteria bacterium
ATTCCACGCCGGCGCTGGCGCGCAGCCGCGCGGTTCTGGCGCGCGAGGCGGCAGCGTCGGAGATCAAGTCTGTCACCAATCAAACCCTGCTGGATGTCGATGCGGCTTACTGGACGATGGTTGAATCGGCGCTGGCCGTACAGGCCGTTCGTCAAAGCCTGAATGCCGCCGAGGACATGTTCGACGCCACACAACGTCTGTACAACAGCCGTTCGGCGAATAACTATGATCTCGCGCAGGCCGAGCTGACGCTTGCCAATACCCGGGCGCGCGAACAGCAAGCCTGGTCCGACTATCTGCGGGCTTCAGATTCGCTGGCGTTTTTGCTGGATATGCCGGCCTCCAGCCTGATCGTGCCGAGTGGCTTTTCCGAGCTGATAGCGCTGGACGAAGCACCGTCTCCGGCGGCTGCCGATGCGCTGGTCGAACACCCGGACTACCAGTCGGCCAAGGCGCTCAATGAATCGGCCGGGCTAGACAATCAGGCGGGACGCCAGGGCCTGCGCCCGGATCTGACGCTGGAGGCGGAGTTGCAGTTTCGTCAGAGTAATCAGGTTTTCGGCTACAAGAGCTTTTCCGATTCGTTGAGTTCGGTATTCGATCCGGATATTTCCACCCAGAGAATCGGACTCAACTACACGCTGCCGCTCGGTCAGCGCGGGCTCAAGGCGAACAGTCGCGCGCTGGAAGCTGCGCATAAACAGTCCACCTTGCAACTGACCGCCACCGCCAATGCATTGCAGGGCAAACTGAGCAGCGCAAAAGCCAGACTCGAAGGGGCGCGGATCAATGCCGGCTATGCCGCCGAAGCCAACCGTCTTGCCGAACTCAGCTATGAAAAAGCACTCGAGCAGCAACGCGGCCGCCAGGTTCGCGAGTATGAACTGAGCGGCCAGCATGCCCGCCTGCTGGAGGCCAGGCTTGCCTATATTGCCGCGCTGGCCGAAATAAAGCGGGCCGAGACGGCGCTGCTTGAGGCTCAGGGTGTGTTGCACGAAAAGTACGCCGAACGCCTGACCCGTTCGAACGTCGAGCAATGGCGGCTGAGTCGCCTGCAGGACAGTGGCGCTTTTTCCGTTTTTCTGCCGGGAGGTAAAGACCTGTGATTATTTATCCCGGTATGTTTCGAATACAGTCGCTGCAAAAAGTCGCTTATGGTCTGCTCGTTGGCGGTTGTCTGGCCCTGAGCGGTCAGGCGACAGCGCAAAACGATAACACGGTCGCGATCGGCGAGCTGCTGGCCGTCGACGGCAATCAGCAGGAAGCGGAGCTGGCGGGTCTGATCCAGCAATCTCTCGACTCGCAGGCTATCGGCGGCGCGTTTTACAGTTACCAGGGCAGTCTGGTCAGCGGTATGAGCCCGGGCGATGTGGCGCTCAAGGTACTGGAACGTAATCTGTCGCTGAAGATCGCTGGTGCGGACAATGAGCTGGCGCAGCAGGCGAAGCTCGAAGCGCAGGCGGTTTTTGATCCGGTGCTGAGTCTGAATGTCGGCCTGACGCGCGACGAGTCGCATGAACGCACCGAAACCGGTACTGTTTTCGCCAAGGTTTTCTATCCGCAATATGACAACCCCGATACGGGTGATGCGGCGCCGCTCGGCGAAATCATTCTGCCCGAAGAGGTCCGGGATGAAACCGGCATCGAGAAGATAATCTTCAGTAACGAGGATAACTTCCGCCTGGAGCGTGAAGAGCGCGAAAATGAAACGATTTTCGCCAGCAAAAAAGACCCCAATGGCGCACAGACTGGCACCCAGTTCGACGTCGCACTGGCGCAACTCACGCCGTGGGGCGTGAGTTATGACCTGACTCTGACAACCGTCAACAAGAAAACCTTCTATGACTCCGATGGACATTCCTTCGATGCACCCTGGGCGTCAAAGCTGCTGCTCAATGTCGAGTTGCCGATCAATGATTTTGGCGAGGACTCATCGGCAGGTCTGGCCAGCCGGCTTGCCGCGCTGGAGCAAAAACGTCAGGACTGGCAGCTCAAGAGCCGGATCAATACGGTGCTGGCGCAGGCGGCCGATGCCTATCTCGCGCTGGTCGGCTCCGCTGAGCAATACCGAATCAACGGGCTTAACCGTCAATTGACCGAAGAGCAATACGTGGCGACCAAGCGGCGTTTTGACAGCCGAAACGCCACCGCTTACGAACTGTCGCAAATCGAGGCCGAGCTGGCGCTGGCGAAGTCTAGCGAGGAAAATGCGGCGAAAAATTATCTGACTGCCTCCGATGCTCTGCTGGCGCTGACCAGTGAAAACGGCGCCGCTCTGCAGGGCCGGGTATTGGTGCCGGTCGGTTATACGCAATGGCTTGCCACGGCACTGGAATTGAATACCCTCAACGCCCGCCAGACCGCGCTCGATAACCGACCGCTGTTACAGGCCGGCATGCTGGAGGTCGCGCAGGCGCAGGTTGAGCAGAGAAACGCGGTGCTGCGCATGCGGCCGGATATCCGTCTCAAGGCCGCCCTCGGGCTTGAGCAGAATGGTTCCGTGTATGGCTACGAAAGTCTTACCGACTCGCTGGCGAATGTGTTCGATCCGGATTTTTCCAGTCAGAGCCTATCCGCCGAATACCGCTATCCGCTGGGTAACGCCGGAGTCAAGGCGCGTAAGCAAATCGCCGATGCCCGGCTGCAGGATTCCGAACTGGTTTTGCAGACCGCCCGTCAGCAGGTCGAACTGGATGTGCAGACCGCGATCAACCGCCTGCAGACCGCCAAGTCCGTAAAACTGCAGGCCGAGCAACGCCTGCAATCCGCCGAGAAGGCTTATACCAGTCTGCAACGCTTGGCGCGCAACGGCAGCGCCACGCAGAATGAAATCGTTAACGGGCTGCGTACGCTGCAAAACGCCAGAACCGCCAATCTGCAGGCGGCCATCGAGATCAAGAGTGCCGAGGCGGCCCTGCTTGCAGCGCAGGGCATTATCGATAAGAATTACGCCCGTTGGGTGGCGAAAAACGATTTTGAGCACTGGCGGCTGGCGCAGCTCGGCAGTCTCGGCGCGTTTGAGTTTTTTATCGAATAAGTCGGATGCCGCCACATATCGAAACTGTTTGGCGGCAAATCAGATACGAATCCGGACAATAAAATGGTCAAACCCGTAACAGGTATTTTCGCGCCGGCCGGCGACAGTCAGGCGCAGAAGCTTTTTGCAAGCCTGGAGGAATTGCAGCCGGGTGCAGCGGGTTTGTATTATTTCCCGGAAGACGGTAATCCGCCGGTTTGTCTGGGGCGTGACGAAATTCTCTGGAACGGTTTCGATGTCAGCCGTCTGAAGACCGCCTTTGTTCGTGCCTACAACTACAGCAACCCGGTTGTTCCTCCGGTGATGGAAGATACCGACTGGTCGCTCTGGCAGTTCGACTATATGTGCGAGCAGCAGAAAACCAGTTTCCTCTACAGCGCGCTGGCCGAAATGCAACGTCGTGGCGTGGTCATGAGTAACGCACCCGGTGTTTATCTCGACGTATCGATGAAGGCCGATTTGCTGGAGCGAATCCGTGCTGCCGGGGTGAGCGTGCCGGATCTTATCTGCACCAATAACCGTAGCGAGGCCGACGCTTTTGCTGACGCTCGCGAGCATATCTTGTGGCGGCCGGTAACCGGTCGTGCCGCCTGGCAGCTCTGTCTCGAAAAACAACTGGATGCACTGGTCGATACCGATAAAACACCCGTGTTGCTGGCGGGGCTTGAGAGCGGGCATTTTTTACGCTGTTATATCAGTGACGGGGAGCCGGTTCTGTGTTTGAAATTCGCGCCGCCGGCGCAAACTCCGCTGGAACGCCTGGAAGTTTTCGAAGTCGCGGAGGAAAATGATTTCTACCCGCAGCTCAAAGCCGCTGCGGCCGTTTCGAATATGCGCTGGGGGGCTGTTCATTGTGTTCTGGAGGACGGCCGGATCAGCGTTTACGATGTCGATCCCGACCCCGTGTTGCGACATTTGCCGCCCGATGTGCAGGATTATCTGACGCTTTGTCTGGCGCACGGATTACTCGGCCGTTCGGTACCTGCCGCCGATGCGCTGATGCAGACACCGCTTGCCAGATCCCTGCCGTTTTTACGCCGCATGCTGACGGTGTTGTTCGATCTCGAACGCTCGAAATACGCACAAGCCGCTTCCTCGGAATAACTCACCGGGCTTGTCATTTTGCCGGGGCCGGGTTCCGGCGCGGCCAACAGTCAGTCGTATTTTCTGATATCGTCGATGACCTTGCCGTCATTCGCAAGACTTCCCTGGGCGACGATTTCAACCTCGCTTCGCAATTTGATGACTTCCCGGATGCTGGCCTGAACCGCTTCGCCAAGGTTGTCGCTCGGGCTTGATGTCTCGCATTGTAAAACCAGGCTGTCCTTGTTGTCCGGATTCGATACGACAAGTCTGGCCTTAAGGATCTCCGGGTGGCGTTTGACGATTTTGTCCACCTGTTGCGGGTGTACAAACATGCCTTTGATCTTGGTGGTCTGATCGGCGCGTCCCATCCAGCCCTTGATACGGGTATTGGTGCGGCCGCAGGGACTGGCGCCCGGCAAGACTGCCGACAGGTCGCCGGTGGCGAATCGCAGCAGGGGATAATGCCGGTTGAACGTCGTTACCACGACCTCACCGACTTCGCCTTCGGCGACAGGGTCGCCGGTGCCTGGCCTGACCAGTTCGACGATCACACTTTCGTCAACGATCAATCCCTCCATGGCTTCACTTTCGTAGGCGATCAGGCCGAGGTCCGCAGTGGCGTAGGCTTGTAATATAAAAATGCCTGCCTCGTTGATCGCCTGACGCAGACTCGGTGGCAGGGCTTCGCCCGAGACCAGGGCTTTATCGAGCCTGCCCAGAGGCAGCCCCAGCTCCTGTGCTTTGTCGATCAGGATTTTCAGAAACGAGGGCGTGCCCGTGTAGGCAGTCGACTGCAAATCGTTGATCGCATTCACCTGCAGTTCGCTTTGCCCGGTGCCGGCGGGGAAAACCGCCGCACCGATTTGTTTCGCGGCGGTTTCCATCATCGAGCCGGCCGGTGTGAAATGGTAGGAATAGCTGTTGTGAATCAGATCGCCTTGCCGAAAGCCGGCGGCAAACATGGCGCGGGCGATTCGCCAGTAATCGGCGGTGTCGCCTTCCGGCTCGTAGATCGGCCCGGGTGAGGAGAAAACCCGCCGCATCCGACCTGCCGGCGCGGAGGTGAAGCCACCGAAGGGTTTGTCTTTGCCCTGGGCTTCGATCAGCTCCGACTTCCGCGTAACCGGCAGGCTGGCGAGTTTTTGCAGGGAGTCTATCTCATCGGGATTCACATCTTTCAACAACTCCGCATAGGCCCGGGTGTTGTCCCGGGCGAAGCGAATGTGTTCCGGCAGTTGTTGCAGCTGCTGGGCAAGACGCTGTTCGGTCGGACGGGTCTCGAGTGCATCGAAATACTTATCGCTGGCGTTCATGGGCGCTCCCAAACAATCTTTTTTGTTTTAAAACGGTCGGCAGACCGTGGATGTTTATCTGCCGAGTGTAGCATTGTTCCATGTTGGACCGGTGGTAATCTGGAGCGCCCGTTTTACCGTCACTGCATCACGGCAGGCGCAAGACCGACGGCGTCCATGGCGGCATCGATGCGGCTGATCGTCGATGGCTGAAGCGGTACCAGCGGCAGACGCGTTGCGGGCTCGCATAAACCCAGCCTGGAGCAGGCGTACTTTATCCCGGCCGGACTCGGTTCGATAAACAAGGCCATGTGCAGCGGCATCAGCTGCAGCTGCAAGTCTCTGGCGAGCCGGTAGTCGCCTTGCTGACAGGCGTTTTGCACCTTGGCGCAAAGCGCCGGGGCGACATTGGCGGTTACCGAAATACAGCCGTTACCGCCGGATGCATTGTAGGCCACGGCGGTTGCGTCCTCGCCCGAAAAATAACAAAACGGCTTGTCGATACCAAGCTGTTCGAGCCAGGGGCGGGCGAGATCCTGCGTTGCATCCTTGACGCCGATGACCGCGGGCAATTGCGCAAGGCGGATCATGGTGTCGACGGAAATATCCACGGTTGTTCTCGGCGGAATATTGTAAACGACGATCGGCAAATCGTTCGCTTCGTTCAACGCCTCGAAGTGACGGAAAATCCCTTCCTGATTGGGGCGGTTGTAATAACCGGTAACATGCAGCGCCGCGTCGGCGCCGATCTCCCGGGCATGTTTGTGGAAATGTAACGCCTCCCTGGTGTTGTTCGAGCCGCAACCGGCGATAACCGGCAGCCGGCCGTTACATTCCTCGACAACCAGTTCGAGTACCTGAAAATGTTCCTCGGCCGAGAGAACCGGTGATTCGCCGGTGGTGCCGACCGGAACCAGGCCGTGACTGCCTTGCTCGATATGCCAGTTGACCAGCTTGCGCAAGGACGCGGCATCGACGGCGCCATCGGCGGTAAACGGGGTGATGAGTGCTACAAAAGAACCTTCGAACATGAGTTTTCCTCAGTGAAGGCGGCCTTTTTTGACGTCCAGAAAGCAAAAAACTCCGGGAGTCGCAAGGGACCGCCAGAGTTTTAGTCGTGAAATGCCGGATCCTATGCGCGCGCAGCTTTACCGTTCGGTTTCGAGAAACCGGGTTTTTGGGTCTTCAAGCTGTTTCGGATAGTGTCCATGCCGCGATGAGTCTGTTGCAAGTCCGGCGATTTGTCAAGACTACGGCAGGGCGGTCTTGCTGATTACGGTCCGCAGCACAAAGCTCGAATGCACGCCGGTCACGCCGGGATAGCGGGGCAGGGGTTCGTTTAAGATAGCCAACCCGACTCTTTACCCGGTGTGTTCCGTTAGCAACGGATGATGCGTTCGTTGCGCGGAGCTATGACAGCAAGTCGCTAACTATTACTACAAGCACTTAATTAAATTCAATTAGATGGTTGGAGTACCAGGCTTGTTCCCGGCTGAACCGGCAATCAGGCGACGCAGTTCCGGGATACAAGAGCCACAATTGGTTCCCGCGCCGAGTACCTGTCCCACCTCTTCGGGCGAAATCAGATTTTGCTCACGAATAGCTGTCACCAAGGTATTGATTCCAATACTGAAACAGGAGCAGACCACTTTTCCAGGATCCGTCTGTCCCTGAGGTGGTGTGCCGCGTAACAAGCGTGCACGCTCGCCGTCGGCGAGCTTCTCTTTAAGAAACAAAGATGACAGCCAGTCACGCGAGGGAAGTTCATTATTCGGAGCAATAATCATCACAGAGTCCAGTCGACCGTCTACGATACAAGCGGCACGATAATTCGCTCTGGTGGAGTCGTGTAGTTCGCGCCATTCAGCAGCATTGTTCCGATCATCGACACCAAGTTGCTCCCTTGCATGGATAGCCCAGTTCTCGGGCGCCATCTCACCCGCAAGTTCATACAGCCACAAATTATCGCGACGCACCTTCGCCCAATAACTTGCGATCATTGGTTGAATCGGTCGACGAGACAGGATAAATCCGTACCAGGCTACCCGATATGGTTCAATGGCGACAGGCGTATGCTTGAACTCGGGTTGGCCGGAAACAGGATCAACCGCCGGATTTACCAAAGCGCTAATCCGTGCGGTCGACGCAAACTGATCATTCCAGTGCATGGGTGCAAACACCTGTCCCACAGGCTGTTGTGCACTAATTTTGACTCGCAGTATCGCTTCACCCCAGACGCTCCTGACCCGCGCGAGCTGTTCTTCGACAAGGTTGTATTTTTGGGCATCATCGGGGTGAATATCCACGAAAGGTTCCTGAATATGACCGCATAATCGTGACGATTTGCCGGTACGTGTCATCGTGTGCCATTGATCGCGTACCCGGCCTGTATTGAGGATCAATGGAAAACGCACATCCGTGAAGCCCGAAGGAGTGTTTGGTGTAACTGGAACAAACTGTGCCCGGCCGTTACCGGTAAAAAAACGTCGATCGGAAAACATTCTCGCGCTCGAGTGGCCGTCCTTGGTATAGGGCCACTGTATCGGTTTGAGCGATTGATAGGCAAGGCTGTCCAAACCCGCCAGTCCGGAAATATCGAAGTCGCGACTGCCTTCGTTCTCGAATCCGGATAATCTTGCGTGTTCGTCGAATATTTCCTCCGGTCCCGTAAACTCGAAACCGGCAAATCCAAGTCGTTTCGCGACTTCGCAGATCATCCACCAATCAGGTCTTGCATTACCGGGTGAAGTCAGAAATCGACGCTGCAGGGAGATACACCGTTCCGAATTGGTGACTGTACCTTCCTTTTCTCCCCATGCTTGCGCGGGTAGACGGATGTCCGCATAAGTCATAGTGTCGGTCTGGGCCATACAGTCCGATACTATGACGCAGTCACATTTTTGTAGCGCGCGTCGCACCTGGTCGCTATCCGGAAGACTGACCGCCGGATTCGTCGCCATGATCCAGACGGCCTTGACCCTTCCTGCTTCGATCGCACGAAACAAATCCACAGCCATCAGGCCTGCATTTGGAGCGAGTGATTGCGTTTGCCAGAATCGCGCAACCAGATCGCGCTGCGTCGGGTTGTTGATATCCATATGCGCAGCCAGTTGATTCGCTAATCCACCCACTTCCCTGCCACCCATAGCATTTGGTTGTCCAGTGATCGAAAACGGTCCCCGACCCGGTCTTCCTATTCGTCCGGTCACCAGGTGGCAGTTTATAATGGCATTACCCTTATCCGTACCGCTACTCCACTGGTTGATGCCCTGGGAGAACAGCGTAACCACTCGTTCGGTTGAAGCGAACAGCTGAAAAAGTCGTTCAACGTCCCGAACATCCAGCCGGCATTGTTCGGCGACCGAAGATATCGACGGAGTCATCCACCGTGCTTGGCGCACGGTTTGGGCAAATTCGTCGGTATGGGCCTCGATAAACGACTGGTCCATGTAACCGTTATCGGTCAACCAGACAAGCAGGCCGTTGAACAAAAATGCATCGGTTCCACTTTGCAGTGCAAGGTGCAAATCCGTGCCATCGCAGGTCGAGGTTTCGCGGGGATCAATCACCACGATTTTCAATTCCGGTCGACGTTTCTTTTCCGCGCGCAGTCGTTGGTAAATCACGGGATGACACCAGGCCAGATTCGATCCAACCAGCAACACGAGTTCTGCCTCGTCCAGGTCTTCATAACAGGTTGGTACTGTGTCGCTACCAAAAGCGCGTTTATAGGCAGCGACCGCTGATGACATACATAGACGAGAATTGGTGTCTATATTCGCCGAGCCGATGAACCCCTTCATCAACTTGTTTGCGACGTAATAATCCTCAGTCAGCAATTGCCCGGAAACATAAAAGGCGGTCGAGTCCGGTCCGTGTGTATCGATGATTTCGCGGAATCGCAGCGCAACCGTATCCAGCGCGTCTTCCCAGGTGGTCTGCTCGCCATTCACCTGTGGATACAACAGGCGGCCCTCCAGATCCAGTGTCTCGGACAAAGCGGTTCCCTTGGAACAGAGTCGACCCGCGTTCGCCGGATGTTCACGATCTCCGTTTACTTTAATACTTCCTGCATCGTCCCGCGATACAACGACACCACACCCAACACCACAATATGGACATGTCGTGGAGACTTTCCGTACTGAGGAGTCACACCACAACGACTTTGCTACAGAGGGTTCCAATATACTCATACCGGGTCTAGTCCCTGGGAGAAAACATGCACTGATAATCTGGTTATCTAGACCGACACTTCGTCGGGTGACAATTTAAGATAAACCATATCGTTTTCGATCCTGGTGGCGAACACCCTGGTACAACCCTCGTCAGGCCCAATGGCCTGACCGGTCTGAAGATCGATTTTCCAGTTGTGCAGAGGACAAGTAACGGAGCTTCCGTGGACTATACCCTGCGACAAAGGGCCGCCTCTGTGAGGACAGGCATCCTTCAGAGCAAAGACTCGATCATCATTGCTGCGAAAAATCGCCACATCCATTGTGTCGGTACTTACCACCCGACTGCCAAGACGCGGTATCTCGTTTATTGAAACCACCTTCAACCAGTCATTCATCATCTGCGACCTGTCCTATATAAACCGGCAAATTCTGCCTGCTTCATTGGTTGAGCATTGTTGGCGGGCCCATCCGGCGACCCGTACATCGCCTCAGGCGGCTGTAATCTCTATCTTGCGAAATTCATGCGCCTGCTTACCTTCGGCCCGTTCCTTCCAGGGGTCTATCTGGGCGAAAGTCTGGCTGTGTAGAAAACGCTGCTGCAGAGCTTTTCGATTTTCGGGACTCTCGAGCACCCGCTGTTTGATATGATTGAGTCCAACGCGTTCGACCCAGGGAGCCGTGCGCTCCAGATAGTGTCCTTCTTCACGGTACAACTGGATGAAAGCAGCGCAATACTCCAGCACCTCGTCTTCCGTTTCGACCTTACATAATAGGTCCGTGACGCGAACCTTGATACCGCCGTTCCCTCCGACGTGCAACTCATAGCCGGAATCGACACAAACGACTCCGAAATCCTTGATCGTCGCTTCGGCGCAGTTGCGCGGACATCCCGATACCGCTATCTTGAACTTGTGAGGCATCCACGATCCCCAGCTCATTTGTTCAAGTCTGACCCCTAGCTTGGTGGAATTTTGCGTACCAAAACGACACCAGGTTTTTCCGGCGCAAGTCTTGACTGTGCGCAAGGCTTTGCCATAAGCATGACCACTGACGAAACCTGCCTCTGAAAGGTCTTTCCACATTGCCGGTAAATCCGACTTTTGGACTCCGAACAAGTCTATACGCTGGCCGCCGGTTACCTTGATTTCCGGCACCTGGTACTTTTCGGAAACATCAGCAATGGCGCGCAAATCGTTGGCCGTACAGAGGCCACCAAACATTCTCGGAACCACGGAATAGCTACCGTCCTTTTGAATATTGCCATGCGCACGTTCGTTGATGAAACGTGATTGGGCATCGTCCTGGTATTCGCCAGGCCAATTGGCCAGCAAATAATAGTTGAGCGCGGGTCGACAACTTGAGCAACCATCGGGAGTTTTCCAGTCCAGTAGTCGTCGAACCGCGTCCATGGTCTTGAGTCCGCCTTCTTTTATCGCGGCAATCACCTCATCATGACTGTGTACCGTGCATCCGCACATACCCTTTTTGCTCGGCGCCTTGTCATAGCCTCCACCTACGGTACCGGCCAGGATTCCTTCGACCAGACCCGTGCATGAGCCACACGAACTCGATGCCTTGGTATGGGCGCGTACTTCTTCCAATGTGAACAGGCCCTTTTTGCTGATGGCGTCCACGATATCTCCCTTGCATACGCCATTACAGCCACAGATTTCAGCAGACGATGGAAGGGCCATTACACTGGTGGACGCATCGCCATGTCCGGCATCACCAAGATCATGCTGTCCAAACAATATTGTGCTTCGAAACGCCGATATATCGGTATTTTCACGCAACAGAGTAAAATACCAGGCACCATCCAGAGTATCTCCGTACAACACGGCACCCTTGACCCGGTTATCACGAATCACGAGTTTCTTATAGACGCCCTGAGCCGGATCCTGCAAAACCAGTGTTTCATCGCCTTCGCCTTCATTGATGATTCCGGCCGAGAACAGATCGACTCCGGTCACCTTGAGTTTTGTTGAGGTTACCGAGCCCTCATAGCGAGCTATTCCAATCTTGGCAAGATGATTCGCCGCGACCTTGGCTTGTTCGAACAATGGAGCTACCAGACCATAACACTCGCCGCGATGTTGCACGCATTCACCAACTGCATACACTCTGGGGTCAAATGTTTGCATACTGTCATTGACCACTATGCCGCGTTCACAATGAATACCGGAATCGCGGGCCAAAGTGACATTTGGTCTTATACCCACGGCCATAACCACCAGCTCGGCATCAATTATTTCGCCATCCGCAAATCGAACACCCGTGACGCGATTCTCGCCGAGAATTTCGCTGGTCTGGGCCTGCATACGGAAAGTCAGACCATGGCGTTCGAGTTTCGTCTTTAACAGCGCGGCGGCAGACTTATCCAACTGACGTTCCATCAAGGTATCAAGCAGATGCACAACGGTTACATTCATGCCACGAATTCGAAGCCCGTTGGCGGCCTCCAGCCCCAACAATCCACCGCCGATGACAACCGCATTCTTACACCTGTCCGCGTAATCCAGCATCGTATCGACATCCTGGATATCGCGAAAACCCAACACACCCTGCTTATCAGCGCCAGGAACCGGTATGATGAAGGGCGTTGAACCGGTAGCGACCAATAACCGGTCGTAGGGTGTAGCGTGGTCACCCTGACTGTAGACGATCTGTCCCAGACGATCGATCTCGGTGACCTGTGTCGCCTTCTGCAGAGTGATGCCGTTGTCCTGATACCAGGAAAGGGGATTGAGAATGATATCGTCAATCTTTTTATCACCGGCCAGCACCGGAGAGAGCATAATGCGATTGTAGTTTGGATGAGATTCACTTCCAAACACCGTGATATCGTACATATCCGGTTCCAGCTTCAACAGCTCTTCTACAGTGCGCATACCGGCCATGCCGTTGCCGATAACAACAAGTTTCTGCTTCATCGATACAACCCCGTCAAGTACACCTTCTTCAGGTGGTAAAAATGCACAATAACCTTACATTCACGCACTCAGCGCTTTCGTAGCTTGCGTCGAATCCACCTCGATGGTGTCAGACAACGCCGGCAATGCGGCAAATGACTGAATATAGTCACGAACTTTTTCGGCATCGAACCGGCGCCGATCCATAAACATATCCGCTCCCATCACTACCTCTCCGTCTTCTGTCGAAAGGCACCATGACTCATCATGTTCGCCTTCAATTTTGCAATCGCTGGACGGCACCGGTAACCCAAGGTCGCTAGCGGCTTTCGCGTAAATCTCCCGCCGGTACACGGATCGGCTGATGTTTTCAAAGTTGATATCGTTCGATACATGACCCCAACGCACCATCTGACTTAAAAACCAGACGGCGTGCGAACGCCAGAGATAATTCGCCTGATAACGGTGGAATACATTGAAATCCTCAACCTTGCGAATCGCTTGCCCAGACGAATTTTGCAAAAGACCAGCAAGGGATTTTTCCAACACGTCAACAGGAGCGTTGACATACCTTCCCTGGCTAAGAATCTCAGCCGCTTCAATCCGGTTATCTGGCTCATCCAGCCACCGGCACGCCTGAATGATCGCCTTGACGACACTGATGTGCGTATTTGGATTGGCATCCGCCCAGCTACGTGTCACCCCGAACACTTTTTCCGGATGGTTGTTCCAGATGTCATGAGTGGTGACAAGTGTGTGACCAATTCCTTCGGAAACCACAAAGGTGTTCCACGGCTCACCTACGCAAAACCCCGACAAAATGCCGGCTCTCAGGTAATTGCCCATTTGCGGCGGCGGTACCACCACAAGATCCACATCGCGGTCGGGATTTATTCCGGCGCTTGCCATCCAGTAGCGCAGCAGATAGTTGTGAGTAGAATCCGGAAACACCATTGCAAATGAGAGTTTTTTCCGCCCGGCTCTCAAATCGCTTTCTATAACCTTGCGCAATGCCAGCGCGGATCCGCTAGGCGTATCCAGACCATCTACCCCGGTCCCCAACATGCGACCGAAAAGTTCCTTGGAGACGGATATTGCATTACCATTGAGATCCAGACTGAGTGATGTCACCATGGGTTGCGAGCGGGAAGTGGGTAGCACACTTGCTAATGGTATAGCCGCCAGCATCTGCGCACCATCCAGGATGCCGACAGACACCTTGTCGCGTATATTTGCCCACGAGGTCTCCCTCGACAATTTGACATTCAGTCCCTGTTCCGCGAAATATCCTTTTTCCCGGGCTATCACCAGTGGTGCACAATCGGTTAGAGGTATGAATCCAAGCGTCAACTGCGACTTTTCGAGTAGACGACCCGGCGTTTTGCGTTTCGTGGTTTGTACGGCAACTGAATCACTACCGGCCGCATCCACACGCTCCAGCGCTTTCTGCGGATTTTGATGTCGCTCATGGAGAAACCGCAGCACTTCGGCCCGGTAGTGGTTGTATTGTGGGTCGTCAGCCAGCTCGAGGCGATTGCGCGGACGTGGCAGGTTGATGTCCAGAATCTGACCGATCTCAGCGGAGGGACCGTTGGTCAACATAACGATTCGATCCGACAGCAACACCGATTCATCCACATCGTGGGTAATCATGATCACGGTGTTGTTCAATCTCGCCTGAATTTCCATCAGCGAGTCCTGCATATGTGTTCGGGTCAGGGAATCCAGTGCACCGAAAGGTTCGTCCATCAGCAGTACTTTCGGCTCCATTGCCAGCGCCCTGGCAATACCAACTCGTTGTTTCATTCCACCTGAAATTTCACTCGGCTTTAGATCCAGGGCATGAGACATATGTACGAGTTCCAGATTATGACGGGTCCATTGGTCACGTTCGGCTCTTGACTTGAGCTTTCTGAATACCTGATCGACCGCAAGTCGCACATTCTCATAGACGCTCAACCAGGGAAGCAGCGAGTGATTCTGGAATACGACAGCCCTGTCCGGGCCTGGGCTGATTACTTCTTTTTCCTCCAGTATCACACCGCCCGTGGTTGCATTAATCAATCCGGCGACTATATTCAATACGGTTGATTTACCGCATCCGGAATGGCCTATCAAGGATATGAACTCACCCTGCTCAACCTTGAGGGTAATATCCTTCAGGACATTCAAAGGACCGTTATCAGTTGGAAATGTTATGCTGACATGGTCAATATTCAGATAGCTGTTCATAGTTCATTAACCTTTATAAGTCTTTCTCATAAATCGAATTACGTATATTCGATTCATCGAAGTACTGCATTCTTGTCCCAACTTACGGCACGCTGAAGGAACAGCATAGCTCGGTCGAGCATGAAGCCTATGATGCCTATAACAATGACGGCGACCATAATGCGAGCCATCGAATTGGAACTACCATTCTGAAACTCATCCCAGACGAATTTGCCAAGCCCGGGGTTCTGCGCCAGCATCTCCGCTGCGATCAGCACCATCCAGCCAATACTCAGAGACAGTCGCAGGCCCGTAAACATCATCGGGATCGACGAGGGCAGCACTATTTTCATGGTCTTGGTGAACCAGTTGAGCTGAAGCACTCGACTGACATTGATAAGATCCTTACTGACTCCGGAAACGCCAACGGCCGTGTTAACGATGGTTGGCCAGAGGCAACATAGCGTGACCGTAATCGCCGAAGTCAGAAAAGATTTTTCAAACCAGGGTTCCTTACTGACATAAACAGCCGATACTACTATCGTAACCAGCGGCAACCAGGCAAGCGGTGATACCGGCCTGAAAACCTGGATGATGGGGTTGAATGCCCGATACAGTGTATGGCTCATTCCAATCACAATGCCGATCGGAATCGCAATCACCGATGCAAGGATGAACCCGGTCATGACTGTCCGCAGACTGGTGAATATCTGATCTATAAAGGTGGATGTTCCGGTGTATTTGCGCTCTTTCAATTTTTCGATACGCTCCAGTGGTTCTCGTTCCTCAACGGCCTTGTCGATGCGTGTCTGCATGCGTTCATAAAATTTCAGTTCACGCGATCGCTCCGCCCGATGTTCGTCATACAAATTGACAGTCTGTTTCCATACACCGATGGGGCCCGGAAGTTCGCCCAACGAAGTCTGAACTTGTCTGGCCGCCATGGACCAGATAAGAAGGAAGGCGAGGATGGCGGCAAAGGGAATAAGTACACTTTGCGCAAAACTCTCCGCAACCTTGGGTAGGCGCGATTTGGAAAGGTACTCACCAATCTTGTTAAAAGCCTTCAAGTCGAACGTTCGGTTGTCACGAAACGTGCTGAACATTGTGCTCTCTCCTATCAGGGGTTTTATCCAACCGGGGATTGGGCAGACCGCCCAATCCCCGGTGTGATTCAAAGGACTTCATCTCCTTTTAGACCGATCGAAAACCCTTCGAGGTAGTCGTTCGGTTTTGTGCCGTCAAACGTAACCCCGTCGATAAATTCGGACTGAGGTTTTCGATATCCGGTTTCGCTGGCGAAATCCGGAAACTCATCGGCACTCATATGACCCTCGTCGATCAATTCCTTTGCGGCCGTCGTGTAGATATCCGGGCGATATACTGACTTGGCGATCTCATCAAACCAGCTGTCGGGTTTTGACTCGGCTATCTGGCCCCAACGACGCATTTGGGTCAGATACCAGACTGCGTCCGAATAGTAGGGATAGGTCGCGAAATAACGAAAGAACACATTAAAGTCCGGTACCGAACGTTTATCTCCCTTCTCGTATTCGAACGTACCCGTCATCGAGTTAGCGATGACATCGTAATCAGCGCCAACATAGTTTGGTTGAGCGAGTATCTTCACCGCCTGCGGACGATTGCCGTTGTCATTGTCGTCCAGCCATTTGGCCGCCCTGAGAAGCGCCTTGACTATATGGATTGTGGTGTTGGGAAATTTCTCCGTGAACTCCCGGGTCATTCCAAACACTTTTTCCGGGTTGTTTTTCCAGATTTCATAGTCGGTAATGACCGGAACACCGATCCCTTTAAAGACTGCCTGTTGATTCCATGGCTCACCGACACAATAGCCATAGATTGTTCCCGCTTCGAGTGTCGCCGGCATCTGCGGGGGTGGTGTTACCGACAATACAGCATCAGCCTTGATCGTACCGCTGATGTCGCCCTTGTGCGGCGCGTAATAGCCGGGATTTATGCCGCCAGCGGCCAGCCAGTAGCGCAATTCGTAGTTATGCGTGGACACCGGAAAGACCATGCCCATTTTAAATGGCTTGCCCTCGGCCTTGTATTTTTCGACAACGGGCTTGAGATAGTCCGCCTTGATGGGATGTTGCGGTTTACCGTCTTCCTGTAATGGAATGTTTGGTTTCATCTGTTCCCAGACGTCATTCGAGACCGTGATTCCATTACCATTCAGATCCATTGAAAACGGGGTGACGATGTGCGCCTTGGTGCCAAAACCAATGGTCGCCGCCAGGGGTTGGCCGGCGAGCATGTGTGCTCCATCCAGCTGACCGTCTATCACCCCGTCCAGTAATACCTTCCAGTTGGCCTGGGCTTCCAGTGTTACATACAGTCCTTCATCCTCGAAGTATCCATTCTCATAGGCGATCGCAAGTGGGGCCATGTCGGTCAGCTTGATGAATCCAAATTTAAGGTCCTCCTTTTCCGGGGCACCGACCGCGGCCGAGGCGGGAGTAACCAGTGCACTGAAGCTAAGTGCGATCGCACTTACAACCAGAGTACGTTTGAGAAAGTTACGGCGAAATACAATCTTGTCGTTGGTGGTCATCTTGATAAACCTCAGAGTGCGCAAAATAACAGGCAAAAAAAAACGGAGCACCAACACGCTTGAATTAACATGCGTGTGGGACACCGTTGTCGATTGCGGCCATCTTTAGCCGTCTGAGAGCGTTTTCAAATCTACCCGCCGTTGGGTGATTCGGTCAACTAACGCAGCTCGGTTCGATTTGCATAAGGCAACCGGCATGCCATAAACAATCTCCCTAATTTACTGCATGAAGATAAAGTCCGTTTGTGATTTCTATCTTATTGTATTTCGTAGTTTTATTGAAAGTTATTCAGTGATCCTGGTGAGTATGATTGCAGATTGGAATAGGACTTTGCCGCTGAAAATAAGCTATAACGCGCACCAGGTGTGTGCGTTTTCAATAGAAGGAGTACTACAATGGTGCGTAATGCCTTAACTCTGAATCAATAAAGAGGCTGCTGTAATAATACTTACGGCAACGTCCGCGATCCGTTTGTTACTGCCCATAGCCAGATCGCGCATGGCCTTATAGGCTTCTTCCTCACTCATGCCACGTTGCTTCATGAGTATGCCTTTTGCCTTATCGATTTGTTTGCGTTCGGTGAGTTGTACGCGCGTATTTTCAAGCTCTCTTGTTAGATCACGAAATTGCAAAAATCTTTCGATAGCCGCGTCGACTATCGGGCGTACCCGTTTCTGGCTTATATCATCTACTACGTAAGCACTCACTCCGGCACGAATCGCACGCGAGATCATTTCACCATTGTCGTCCTGACTGAACATCACGATCGGGCGGGGTGCACTGGACTGGACAGACCTGAGACTATCGAGTGTGTCACGACAAGGTGATTCTATATCCATGATTACGACGTCCGGATTAGCGACTCTCACATTTTCCAACAGATCATCCAGATTAGAAACATTACCAACAACCTCACATCCGACTTCGCTGAGCGATTGCTCCAACGACAATCGTCGTTCGAATCTGTTATCTACCAAAAGTACACGAATCGGTTGCTGCGATTTGCCTGAAGATTTCATGCTGCGATCACAATTACCTTAATACTATTCCGTCCCCTAAGTGGATGCCTGAGTATTCAGCATCTACTGCTGTTGATCGACCAGACTCAGAATTATAGCTCTAAGCTTTTTGTCCAGGTCGTGAGATCGAAATGCCTGTATCAACGCCTTTATCGCGGGTTGTGAGGCATTAAATCGAGGGTCATTACACTCATTAAATACGCATCGGATATGCCAGCATTATTTAACACATAAATATCAATAACATACTTGATAAACTTATATTTTTTTCCTCTTTGCCCCGGAATCTCTGCACCATATTTGTGTACTTTAACCAACGGTGAATCAAATTGGTGCGTTGTAGTATCCAGGAATGGTGTGTCGCCATTTCTGGAATGGCTTGATCGAACGATAGTTTCACACGCAGCCATCCATCACACCGACTTAGAGAACGACGTCTGATACACCATAAGACATGGATAAGATGTGTTTTTTTCATGCAGTTTCCGCCTGTACTGGAGGCACCGTGTGAGAATCCTGACTGCCATGTTGATGTGCCTTGTGCTGCAGGCATGCGCCTCCAACGCCTATCGTGGTTTCGCGAAGGACACCGGCTCCCGCACCGACATCGAACGTAACCAGCTTCGGTGCAGATTTATGTACCGGAAAGCGACCCCGATGAGGGCTTTATGCTGGATTTTGCCGATGGCGAAAAAATGACCCGATACCAGGGCTCGACCTGCAGGCCACCGCGCAGGATGTCAGCGGGTTTTTTTTCAGCAACTGAACGATGTAAAAGGCGTTGAGCTTGACAGGTACATCAAGAAACAGCCTGCCGGTTTGCCCCAACTGGTGGCCCTTGTCAACAAGGATGTACTCGAAGTCTCTTCAACCGGTACGGGATTTTTCATCAACGATTCCGGCAATGTCATTATGAATCAGCATGTCGTTGCGTAATGCGTGCGGTCACCATCGCCGTTGATGGGAATTCCGTTTTATCCAGGCTTGTAAAATGTGACAAGGATCGGGATATTGCAGTATTGGATACGCCTGTCCGTGACAAACGGTTCGCCATGTTCAACGAGAACAACAGTGGCGAGAGACTCGGCGAAAACGTTCTTGCGCTCGGATTTCCATTTTATGGCGTTTTGACTTCGTCGATTAATCTCATCACCGGTAATATCAGTTCCCTGCCGGGTGTGCAGGATGACGACAATGCCTATCAGATTACCGCTCCCATACAAGCCGGTAACAGCGGTGGCCCTGTGATCAATCAGCGCGGACGGGTTGCCAGCGTCGCTCAAAGTGAACTTATGGGCAAGAGGCTATTGGGTGTGCACCAGTGGTAATGTTACAGATGAAGTCTGGAAGGACTGCATAAAAGGGCAAACGCCGCCTGAGCCGGACGACGATTTTAAGGTAGCGTAGCGACAGCCATCGGCTGACTGGCCGATCAATCCGGCTTCAGCCGGTGGAGTATTCATTCATGAAATGCCGGATCCTATGCGCGCGCAGCTTTACCGTTCGGTTTCGAGAAACCGGGTTTTTGGGTCTTCAAGCTGTTTCGGATAGTTTCCATACCGTGGCGCGTCTGTTGCAAGTCCGGCGGTTTGTCAAGACAGCGGCAGGGCGGTTTTGCTGATTACGGTCCGCAGCACAAAGCTCGAATGCACGCCGGTCACGCCGGGCAATTTGGTCAGATGGCCGAGCAGAAACTGCTCGTAGTGACGCATATCCCTGACGATGACCTTGAGCAAAAAATCAGCCGCCTGTCCGGTGACAATGCTGCATTCCATGACTTCCGGCATTTCGCCGACGGCGGCGGAGAATTTTTCAAAACGGTCCGGTGTGTGGCGATCCATCGAGATACTGATGATCGCGGTCAGGTCCAGGCCGAGCATTTCCGGATTCAACAGGGTGACCTGGCTTTTGATCAGACCGGATTCTTCCAGCCGCTTGACGCGACGGGAGCAAGGCGTTGGCGAAAGTCCGACGCGATCGGCCAGTTCCAGGTTGCTGATGCGGCTGTTTTCCTGCATCAGGGCGAGGATTTTTTTGTCTGTTTTATCGAGTGAAATATTCAATGGAAACTCATAAATACAAAAATATTGGATAAATTATCTATTATTATAATAATTATTGGATAATAAATCTATTTTTGTTGCTTTTAAAGCAAAATTTGCAATCATTCACTCCGGCGTTTCCTCTACAGTTATCACCACTGCGGAAAACGCAATTGCCCACAAGGCGAGCGCTTGCCGCGGCTTCACGAGAGCCGCGGTACCGCAAACAACCATGCATCGACAATCGCTTTGAGGAGATCCCTGTGTCAGCTTTTAATCATAAAAAATACCGGCCATTTACACCGCTCGCGAAACCGGATCGCCGCTGGCCCGATCGGCTTATCGAGCAGGCGCCCGACTGGTGCAGCGTTGATTTGCGTGACGGTAACCAGGCTCTGATCGAGCCGATGACACCGCCACAGAAACTGGAGATGTTCAAGCTGCTGGTCGATGTGGGGTTCAAGGAGATCGAAGTCGGTTTTCCAGCCGCCTCGCAGCCGGATTACGAGTTTGTGCGCAAGCTGATCGAAGAGGATCTGATCCCCGAAGACGTGACGATTCAGGTGCTGACCCAGGCCCGCGAGCCGTTGATCGCGCGCAGCTTCGAGGCCTTGAAGGGCGCCCGCCGTGCGATCCTGCATTTGTATAATTCGACCTCGACGGTGCAGCGTGAACAGGTTTTTCGTCTGTCGCGTGATGAGATCAAGGGCATTGCGGTGCAGGGTGCGCGCTGGGTCAAGGCGTTTGCCGCGGCCCAGCCTGAGACCGACTGGCAGTTCCAGTATTCACCGGAGAGTTTTACCGGCACCGAAATCGATTACGCGATCGAGGTTTGCGACGCGGTGATCGACGTCTGGCAACCGACGCCGGCGCGGAAGGTGATTATCAATCTGCCGGCGACCGTCGAGGTGTCCACGCCGAATGTCTACGCGGACCAGATCGAAACAGTCTGCGACAAAATCAGTCATCGTGACTGCGTGACGATCAGTCTGCACACCCATAACGACCGCGGCTGCGGGGTTGCGGCGGCCGAGCTTGGCGTGATGGCGGGCGCTGATCGCATCGAGGGAACCCTGCTTGGTAACGGTGAGCGGACCGGCAATATGGACATAGTCACCATGG
>JAGRHW010000140.1 GCA_020444765.1 Gammaproteobacteria bacterium
ATGAACCGCAGTTCAATACCAGAATATTGCCGTTCATGTTGCCGCTACATTCTGGTGATGGCTGTACAACTGCGCCAGGGCACAGGACGCCAGCCGAGAAAGAATACCGTCAGAACGGCTGGTCAGGATAATCGGCACCCGCGCGCCCAACACGATGCCGGCCGATTCGGCGCCGGCCAGATAGATAAGCTGCTTGGCGATCATATTGCCGGCTTCCAGATCCGGCACGATCAGGATATCCGCATCGCCGGCAACCTCTGAGACGATGCCCTTGGTGGTCGCGGCCGATTTTGAGATGGCGTTGTCGAAGGCCAGCGGGCCATCAAGCAGGCCGCCGATGATCTGCCCGCGGTCGGCCATCTTGCATAGCGCCGCGGCGTCGACCGTCGAGGCGATTTTCGGATAGACCGTTTCCAGCGCGGACAGTATCGCAACCTTGGGCTGCGGGTTGCCGAGCGCCTGAACCAGCTCGATGGCGTTTTGCACGATATCGCACTTGTCGTCCAGCGTCGGATAGATGTTGATTGCCGCATCACTGATAAACAGCGGCTTGGGGTAGTGCGGCACATCAAAGGCGAACACGTGGCTGATACGCCGTTCGGTGCGCAGGCCCAGCTCGCGGTCGACCACCGCGCTGATCAACTCGTCCGTGTGCAGCTTGCCTTTCATGATGGCCTGAGCCTCGCCCATGCGAACGACTTCGACCGCCCGTTCAGCAGCGGCGTGGCTGTGCGGCACATCGATAATCTCGATATTGTCGAGGCGGCGACCGTCCTCTTCGGCAGTGGCGAGTATCTTGTCTTTCGGGCCGATCAGAATCGGTACGATAAGGTTGTGCGCGGCCGCTTCCAGGGCGCCGCCGAGCGACAGTTTGTCGCAGGGATGCACGACTGCCGTACGCACGGGCTGCAGATTCGAGGTGGCGTCGATCAGGTCGCGATAACGGGCGCCGCGCTCGTGCAGATGCACTTCAGGTAATACCGCTCTCGGTCGGCGCACTTTGTCGGTCGGCGCGATGACCTCGGCACCGCCTTCGATGACCAGCTCACCATCCTGGTTCAGGCATCGACAGTTGATCTTCAGGCGTTTGTCTTCGGGGAACTTTTCCGTGATGCTGACGCGGACGGTAACGGTGTCGCCAAGGCCGACCGGTTTTTTGAAGTTCAGCGACTGGTTGAGATAAATGGTGCCCGGGCCAGGCAGCTCGGTGCCCAGCACGGCTGAAATCAGCGCGCCACCCCACATGCCGTGGGCTATGACTTCATGGAACATATCCGACCGGGCATATTCTTCATCGATATGCGCCGGGTTGACGTCGCCAGACATGCCGGTAAAAAGTTCGATATCCCTGGCGCCGAGTGTGCGGGTCAACTCCGCATGATCGCCGACGTTCAGTTCGTCGAAGGTTTTGTTTTCAATATAACGCATCAGATCTCCTGCGTGCGATTCAGGGTAGCTTGTGGATTGCGCCGATCTCCGGTCGCAAGTGACCGGAAAGCGCGGATTTTATCGTGCCAGCGCCGTCGATGATATCCTTGCCGCGCGGCGGACGGGATTTTCCCCTAAATTCGCCGGGCATGAAAATGAAGGTTTTATTAAGATTCTGTATAAAAGCGTTGATGGCGCTGCAATGGTGCTGATTTTGTCGCGTTGTAAGACGATGCGCCCCAAGTTGGCGCAAATCAGCCCGCTGTCGCTTCGACACAAAGCTGCAGACAGATTGTACGCGTCTGTACCTATCCGCTAAACCTTATTCCAGAAAGACATAACTGCCGGGCGCATCGCCGAGCGGTTTAAACCCCCGCTCCGGCGCGCCCGTTCGTGGAGGCTTGACAGGTTCGCCGGAGCGCTCTTTCAGCCAGTCGCCGAGTACCGGCCACCAGGAACCTTCCTGTGGCTCGGTTCGGGCATACCAGGCATCCGGATCGATATAACGTCCGTCGTGCGCGCGGCTCGAAATGCGGAAATGCCGGCCGCCATGGCCCGGCTCGGAGACGATACCGGCATTATGTCCGCTGCTGGTGAGCAGAAAGGTGAGCTCGGTATCGGAGAGCAAGTGCAGTTTATAAACGGAACGCCAGGGTGCGACATGATCCCGTTCGGTGCCGACCGAAAAAACCGGCGCGCGTATATCCGATACGGTAACCGGCTGGCCATCGACCAGGTATTTGCCTTCGGCCAGCTCGTTGTTGAGGAACAATTGCCGCAGGTATTCCGAGTGCATCCGGTAAGGCATGCGCGTGGCGTCGGCGTTCCAGGCCATCAGATCGAAAATCCCGCTGCGCTCGCCCATCAGATAATTATGCACCATGCGCGACCAGATCAGATCGTTCGAGTTCAATAACTGGAAGGCGCCAGCCATCTGTGTGGTGTCCAGAAAACCCTGTTCCCACATCATGTCTTCGAGAAACGTGACCTGGCTTTCATTGATAAACAGCATCAGTTCGCCGGCTTCGGTAAAATCGATCTGAGTGGCGAGAAACGTCAGTGTCTTGAAGCGCTCGTCATCGTCTCGCGCCATCGCGGCCGCGGCGATCGACAGCAGGGTTCCGCCAAGACAATAGCCGATGCCGTGAACCCGCTCGCTGCCGCTGATTGCGGTGGCGGCCTCGAGTGCGTCCATGATGCCAAGCTTGCGGTAATCGTCCATGCCGAGATCACGATCGCTCTTGTCGGGGTTTTTCCAGGAAATCATGAAAACCGTAAAACCCTGTTCGAGTAGGAATCTGACCAGGGAATTATGAGCTGATAAATCCAGAATATAGTATTTCATGATCCACGCGGGCACGATCAGAATCGGCTCCGGCGATACGCTGTCGGTCAGGGGTTCGTACTGGATCAGTTCGATCAGGCGGTTTTTATACACGACCTTGCCGGGCGTGGCTGCCAGATTGCGGCCGACTTCGAACTGTTCCAGACCGGCGGGTTTTTTATGATTGATCGTGCGTTCCCAGTCATCGAAGAAATTCTGCATGCCGCGCAACAGGTTCATGCCGCCTTCGTTGAAGGTCTTTTCGAGGACTTCCGGATTGGTAAAAATAAAATTTGACGGCGAAAAGATATCCAGCAGTTGCCGGGCGGTAAATTCCACCGCGCGTTCATGCTGTTTGGTGACGCCGCGAACACCTGTCGTGGCGTTAAACCACCATTGCTGATTCAACAGAAACGACTGATAGAGCAGATTGAACGGCGGTTTTTGCCAGGCCGGACCGGCGAAGCGTTTGTCCTGCGGCAAGGGATCGATACAGGGCGAATCATCCTGCCGGAAGTTCATATGCAGGGCGTGACTGTTCAGGCGCAGTTGTTTGCGCAGCCCTTTTTCCACCAGCTGCAGCTGCTTGCCAGGTGACATCGCCAGGTGTGACAGCCAGTCGGCATAAGCGCCGATCAGGGCACTCGGCGACAGGCCGGCGGAAAAACGTGCCATGCTTGCATGTACCGCCCGGTCCATGATGTCCTGTATTTGGGTGGAGGCATAGGAGTCCTGATACAGGGAATCAGCCGGTGCTTTCGCCAGGTTTTTGCCCTTGGGCGATGCCGGCATCGTTGTTACCGCCGTGGTTTTTTTGGATGCCGAGCTTTTGTCCGGTCGCGGCCGGCGCTCAATCGCTTGAGGTTTCATATCGGAGCCTCCGGTTTTCGCACTTTTTACAGATTCCATTTTCACACCGCCCGGGTTGTCGATACACACGGAGCAACGACACAGGCTGCGGTTGCTACGTAGTTGGCCTGACAGTCACTATAGCCGGAAATTCCTGCCGGCGAGTGTTAGGATTAGGTAATCACGACACACGAACTTCATGTGTTCAATCAAGGCAGGAATCTTTTTCGCAGGGTGTTGCACGATATGCCCAGGACCAGCGGCAGTGACTTTTCGCGTCAGACCGGCAACAACGGCCGGGCCTTGTGGATCGGCCTGGGCGTAGGCGTCGTGGTGGCGATCGTGATACTGCTGTTGTGGCTGACGCTCAAGCGGCAGGAGCACGAACATGTGCAAAAGGTCGCCGAGGTTACCGCGCGCGGCGTACAGGCTCTTATCGTGCAGGACTTGCACAACCGGATTGCCTCACTGGGTGGCCTGGCTCAGCGCTGGCAACATATCGGCAGGCCGAGCCAGGCTGACTGGCAGGCCGATGTCGGAAATATCTACGCCGCGCAACCGGGTTATCAGGCCATCGAATGGGTCGACGCGGCGTTTCGCGTGCGCTGGATCGTTCCCCTGCAGGGTAATGAGGCTGCTGCCGACCTGGATCTGCGGAGATTCAAAGAGACCAGGGAAGCGGCAGTGGCCGCGCGCGATGGTGGAAAAATCGTCGTGACCAAACCGTTGCGGCTGGTCCAGGGCGGTGAGGGAATCGTCGCTTTTGTGCCTTTGTATCGTGGCGAAACCTTCGACGGTTTTTTCATTGGCGTGTTCAGGCTGCGGGCCTGGCTGAGCGCGGTGCTCAATTCGGTATTGGTCGAGGAATATGCCATCAGCCTGGCGATGGATGGTGAAACCGTTTATGCACAGGATGAAAGTAAGCTCGAGGCTTCAAGCCCGTGGGTCGGTCGTGGATCGTTTTCCCTGTTCGAGCGTAACTGGTCGATAGAGGTGACACCGTCGCGGGATTTTCTGCGATTGGTGCATACCCGGTTCTCAACCGTCGCGCTGGTTTCCGGACTGCTGCTCAGCTGTCTGACGACGCTGGCGGTTTATCAGCTGTTGATGGCCCGGCATCGTGCCGCCGACCTGAAACAGACCGCCTCCAGATTGCAACTGCTGTTCGAGAATCTGCCGGGCATGGCTTACCGCTGCCTGAACCGGCCGGACTGGCCGATGCGGTTCGTCAGCGACGGCTGTAAACGCCTGTCCGGCTATGACAGGCAGGTATTGGTGCGGGAGCCCGAGCGCTGGGGGCAATTGATTCATCCGGATGACCGCGAGAAAGTCTGGCAGCAGGTGCAAGCAGCGGTTACCGGGAAGCAGTCTTTTTCAGTCGAATACCGTATTACAAGTGCGGATGGCGAAGAGAAATGGCTGTGGGGCCGCGGCCGGGCGGTGGTCGATACCGACGGCAAAGACACATTGCTCGAAGGCTTTATCAGCGATATCACACACCGTAAGCGCGCCGAGTCCGCGCTGAGCGAGGCGCAGGCCTATGCCGAGGCGATTATCGACACGGCTTTCGAGGCGGTCATCGTTTTCGATATCGAGGGGCGGGTGGAAAGGTTTAACCGGTCAGCGAGTCATATGTTCGGTTACACCGGGCCGGATGTCTGCGGCCGTGATGCCGGCATGTTCCTGGCGGCGCCGTTCGATAAGGAATACCGGCGCAGTTTTGCGCAGTTTATCGATTCCGGTAAGCTCGATATCCGGCTGTCGAATCATGAAGTCATGTGTCTGAGAAGCGACCGTTCCGAATTTCCCGCCATGCTTTCGGTGAGTGAAATCGAGCATCAATCGGCGCGCAAGTTCGTTTGCGTGATTCGGGATATCTCCCTGCAGCGAGCCGCCGAGCACGAGGCCAGCGTGCATCGCGAACAGCTTGCGCATGTCGACCGCCTGAATATGCTCGGCGAAATGGCCAGCGGCATCGCCCATGAAATCAACCAGCCCCTGACCGCCATTTCGCTGTTTTCCCAGGCCGGCAAACGTCTGTTCGATTCGGGCCATCAGGAACGTCTGCCGGAAATTTTCGATAAACTGAGTCTGCACGCGCAACGCGCCGCGGAGGTTTTGCAGCGGGTCCAGACACTGGCACGCAAAAGCGAGAATTATCGGGAGCTGCTCGATTGCAGGATGCTGGTCGAGTCGGTCGCTGAACTGGCTGAAGTCGAGGCGCATATCCGCCGGATCAGCATCGAGCTTGACATCGAAGAGGATCTGCCGACCCTGTCGGTGGACAAGGTGCAGATTCAGCAGGTCGTGCTGAATCTGTTGCGCAACGGCATGCAGGCGATGCAGGCGGTGGAGTATCGCAACGGCAACGCGATTCGCCTCAAGGCCTGCCTGAAACAGCCGGGTCTGGTGGTCATCGCCGTTATCGATCATGGCGGTGGCGTGTCGGAATCCATTGCCCGCGATCTGTTCGCGCCTTTTTCCACGACCAAGGAAAGCGGCATGGGGATGGGCTTGTCAATCAGTCATGCGATCGTCAGCGCGCATGGCGGGCAGCTGGATTTTTTCAATAACAGCAGCGGTGGCGGCGCGACCTTCTGGTTTAGTCTACCGTCCGCTCAGGCACTGGAAGAAAAGCAGGTATTCAACCATGCAGGGTGAGCGCACGGTTTATATCGTCGATGATGACGAAGGCATACGCGATGGTCTGAGTCTATTGCTCGAATCGGTCGGACACTGCTGCCGGGTGTATGCCTCAGCAGTGGATTTTCTGCTGGACTATGACCAGGAAAAAAGCGGTTGCCTGGTGCTGGACATCCGCATGCCGCGCATGAACGGACTGGAATTGCAGGAAAAACTGAATGCCCTGGGACCGCCGGTGCTGCCGATCATCTTTATTACCGGGCATGGCGATATTCCCATGGCGGTCGAAGCGATGCGTCGCGGCGCGCTCGACTTTATCCGCAAACCGTTCCGTGAACAGGAGCTGCTGGACCGCATCAACGAAGCGCTCGATGCCGATACGGGTAACCGGGCCAGACTGGAAACACGCCGTCAGTTGCAGCACAAGCTCGATTCACTGTCGGAACGTGAGCGAGAGGTCTTCGAGCGCGTGGCTGACGGCTCGATGAACAAGGCGATAGCCATCGACCTTGGCATCAGCGAGCGGACCGTCGAAGTGCATCGGGCCCAGGTGATGAAAAAACTCGAGGTGCGAACGCTGGCCCAGCTGGTGCGGGCAAAAATCGAGCTGGATGGTGTCGCCGCTGAACATTAGTACGTGTAATTCCGTATATCCGCTACCAGCACCTGTTGTCCATACTGGTGTTGTCTTACAAGCGGCGGCGCTTACTTGACTACCACGATCACCGATCGAACCGTTTATGTGATCGACCCTGATGAGGCGGTCGGAGAGGCGCTCGCGGCTTTTCTGGACATTTACGGTTTCGCTGTCCGCCTGTATGCCGGGGTTGAGGATTTTGTCGATGCCAACTCGCTTGACGAACTGGCCGGCGGGTGTTTATTGATCGATATCGACCGCTCGATACAGACCGTGTTGACATTTCTGCACCGTATCGGCAACCGGCAGCCCGGCTTTCCGGTATTCCTGATGACCAGCCTGGGGTCTACTGAAGCGGGCGGCGCGCTACGTGACGCACCAATCAACGGTATTATCAAAAAACCCTTTATACATGGCGTATTGATTGAACAGCTGTCGCATTTGTTTCCTGTTGAAATGCCCGCCTGAACAGTTCTTGTCATTATTCTGTAGCCGAAAAAAAATACACTGACCTGTATTGACAGCGGCTGTGTCAGCGTCGGAATTCCGTCATTACGTAGTGACCACAAGTCCCTACGTGTACTTCCGGATTTGCATGGCCGGGTCGGCATGAGATGCTTTGCTTGGGAATTTATCAAAAGGAGAAAAACAGGGAATTTATAGCGATGTACGATCAGATTTAATTTTTTCTGTGTGAACACAAGGAGTTTGAAAATGAGCACCGAAGAAAAAACCGAAAAGAATTCAGTAAGCAGGGAACAGGGAAGTCCGGCAACCGTTTTCAAGGACTGGGTTGATTCTTTCAATAATATGGAGCGCTGGTTCGAAAGTAAATTTCCCGGCCACTGGCGGAAGCGGATGCATCGTGATTGGCCATCGTGGGATGATTTGACCAGCTCCTTCGAAGGCTTTATGCCGTCGGTCGATGTGATCGATCAGCAGGACCAAATCGTCGTGCGCGCTGAACTGCCCGGTGTCGACAAGGACGATATCGATATTGCGGTAAATGGCAACACCGTCACCATAAAGGGCAGCATGCAGCACGATGAAGAGGAGGAAAAAGGCGATTTCTACCGACGCGAAACCTCCAGTGGTTCTTTTTCGCGCACCGTGGTTTTGCCCGCCGCCATCGACAGCAGCAAGGTCAAGGCTAAATTCAAAAACGGCGTGCTAAAGCTCAAGATGCAAAAACAGGCCGAATCCGGCAGCAAGAAAATCACTGTTGAATAGCGGTTTCGGCAGCGGTGAATAAAGGGAAGGACTTGTCTTGTTAATAAAACCAAAAAAGTCAGGGAAGTGAAAGGGATGTGCGGCGCCTTTATAGACCGGTAATTTGCCGGCTATAAGGGCGCCCGTTTTTTAACGGTGGTCGCTGACACGGCCGGGGGAATCTGTTCCTGAAATCATGAACAGATTCTGAAACGTAAACGTAGGATGTGATTTCGGATGATTCGGCCAGGTCGAGAATCATTCTGAAATTGAATGTGGATTCAATGGGTGGAGACAAGTTATGGAACATCGCTATGATCAACGTATCGATATCAAACAACCGGTTCGTCTTTACAGCCAGGGTGTCATGGTAGCCGACGGAACCACTCGCAATGCATCGCTCGGCGGCCTCTTTGTCGAGACGGACTACAAGCCGGAGCACGGCCACTTGCTGGTCGAATTCGAAATCGTCAGTGACAACGATGTCAATACCGGAAATTACCGGACCAAGGCCCTGATCGCGCGCCGTGCGGAAGACGGCCTCGGTCTGATGATCGGTGATGCCGAACCGGCCATCATGTTGCCCGCGCAGGCGGTTTATGCCGGCCTGTTGCGGCCACACTACGAGTAATTCGTCCGGACCGTTGCGAGAGCCGGACCGGACTCGCAACGGTTTTTCACACTGCGCGTCTGAATTTCCCGACTGGGCTCGGGAATGGCGGATGACGCAACACGTTCCGACGACTACTTCGTCATCCCCGAATACCTT
>JAGRHW010000141.1 GCA_020444765.1 Gammaproteobacteria bacterium
TGGTATAACGTCTCAGACAACGGTGCATACTGCGCAGGCAGTGTAGCGCGATAATGACCGAAGGCCACGCGAAATGAGCGAAGCAGAATGCGTCCGATTGCTTTGACTTGTTTGCGACCTCAGATATCTCAGAGTCAACGTGCGCGCAGGTAGTGCATGATAACCGAACCGCTACGAAGCGGCTTCGCTGAGACCAACTCGAGCCGTCTGGTGTCGGGAAGCCCACTCTGGTACAACGTTGGCCCGTGGCCGGCGATCCTCGGGTGGACGAGGAATTTGTACTCGTCGATGAGATCCAGCCGGTCCAGCTCGGTCGCCAGCTTGCCACTACCGAGGAGCACGCCGGCCGGAGTTGCTTCCTTGAGCTTGCTCACTTCCGTGCGCAGGTCTCCTGCGATATGGTGGCTGTTAGTCCATGTGTAGTCCTTTCGCGTCGATGAAACCACGTACTTCGGCTTAGCCTCCAGCTTGACCGCCCACTCACGCATCGCCACCGGCGCCTCCGCATCGCCTCGGGCCACCGCCGGCCAGTAGCTCTCCATCATCTCGTAAGTGACGCGACCCCACAGCATAGCTCCGCTTTCGTCCATGAGCCTGGTAAAGAAAGCGTGTGTCTCGTCGTCAGCAATTCCTTCCTGATGGTCGATGCAGCCATCCAGGGTGAGGTTGATACTGAAGGTCAAGAGTCCCATGGTGTTCTCCGTTCAAATTATGTCACGAGACGCCAGTCGCCTCACACCAAGCTAACTGGCGTAAGGAGCGTATTGTTATAGCTGCCCACGGAAGTCAAACCTCGACAATTTCGGCAGCAGTTCATCTCTCATAGTTTCAAGCATTATTTCCGCCTCGATTTTAACTTCTACCATCATATTATGTAGCTCTATATTTTCACTCCAAAATGACTCTGGCAGATCTAACACGCAGGCAAGTAGATCACCTCGATAGTAATCTGCTTGGAGCATTGGATCTGACTGCAGCAATTCAATTGCGATAGGAACGATATAAAGAACACCTATTTTTTGTCCAATCAAAAGCCTCAGGTCTGCCGGGGACAGGCTGGAAATCGGCAATTTCCTAAGCTTTAAACACCTTTCCATCATAGATGAAGCATGTTCCTGATCGGGCCACTTGCTATTTTCAAGTTGCTCAATAGATTTATCCATCAGTGCTCAAATACCAACGTTGCATAATGCCTCGCATCAGCCGGCCCAAAAAGCGCGCGGCGGTGTTTGGGTCGGCCGGATTTACTTGCTAGCTGCTGCTTGAAGTTCTTCATTTCAAATTAACCCATGTACTTTCAGCGCTTCTGGCCAAAGCATTTCTTGGTTTTCTTGAAAATACTCCCTGAGTATTGAACTGGCTTCGGGCTTTGCCAGTTCATTGCTCTCAACTAGAGCAATAAGCTGCTTAGAAGCTTCTTTGTTCATAACGCCTGGTTTTTTTTCATGCTCAGGATGGCAGCAGCCATAGCCATCATAGGAAATACGCAAGATATAGAGACATCCCCGTTCATCGACTCCGAAATCAGCGAATACACTGTCATCCCGCATCGCCAAGCAGTATTGGCAAGGGCGAGTCGACATCGGGGATTGTGAGCGTATTTTCATGGTAGGTTGTTTTGCAGCTAACACCGAATTAAGGATGCCTCTTGATAATGGCACTGCTTCCCCGGTCCCTCTTAAATGACAGGTTAAACCATATATATTTCTTAACGCTTATCGTCTTTGTCAGCCTCAATAGTGAAGCCTTTCCCGTCATCACGCTGCATAAGCCATAAGGATACTCCCGCACGTGTCCAATCTCCTTCTGAAAAGTCAGCTCCCTTGCGGTTCACAAAATGGAGAAGGGTCGACTTCGCTGAAATAATGGCTTCAATTAACTCACTGCTTCTAAGCCTTTCTGGTTCATCAACGTGAATATACCAACCGTCATCCAATTCGAAAACTCGTCCCACATATGATCCATCATCATCTTCGATCTCGGCAGATGTAAATCCATCGTCTGGATTCCCAACTATTGAATGTTTGTATGGCATGCTACGTTCCTGAGGTTTAACGCTATTAATAATCGGCATTTTGTAGTGGCGTTTCAGGTGTGCTTTGCGCTACGCTAGCACACCTGAAACGCCTCGGAAAAATGTATGTGTTAATTACCATTGTTAGCTGTAATTGCAAAAAACACCCCAAACAATATCAAAATCACCCCTCCCAGTGTCAATGCAATCGCTGGAATCAACACAATGAATGCAATGAACCAGCCAGCTCAAAAGGTAGAGGGAAATACTCTGTCCAAAATGAATTCGGCACAGTCTTTAAGAATAGAAATTGATTGGGCAAAGTAACTATCGCTAGCCCAAAAGGAATTCCACTAGATACTATTGCCAATTTTTCTCGCTGCACAAACTCCTCCATGTATGGCTAACACCGCAAGAAGAAGCGCGCGTTAGCGTGTCCTGTTTGCTCGCCAAGCTAGCTGCCGAATTCTCCGAACTTGCCATTATCATTCTTCCACTCGCTTTTGGGGGCTACTTTCTCAGTGGTATCCCAATGTTCAACGATCATAGAGTTTTCAATTCTGAAAAGATCATAGAACGATGTATGCTGGCCTTCCCGGTAGCCCTCGCAAACAGACAGAACAAAATTACCCTCTGCCAATGTAGTATGTACTTTCCTATAGCTAATGATAAGTTCCGAATTTGCGGTCCGTTCGGTCAGAGCGTCACGTAACGCAGGCAAGCCATCTCCCGAGAGAGGATTATGCTCTGTATACGTTTCGGAAACGAAGCACTGCAGCTGATCTGTTTTACCGTCTATGAGAACCGTATCCAAAAAACTTTTAACCAACGAGCGATTATCTTCAGTTCTGTCCAAATCACAAACATCAACCGGACCATCAACCATGGAGTGCCCTGATGAGTTTGGTCCACTCCTCGATTGAATGTTGTCCCAGTGCTCTACAGTTTGCGCCCCTTCGAAGCGGAACACCTCAAAACCAATTCGAGAGGAGCTGAAGTCGTATTCAGTATGACCAAATACAAAATCACCATCGGAAAAAATACGAACGACATTCACTCGCGGCGATGTTTTGGACAGCTCTTTAAACAAAGCAGCCAGTCCTTCTCCTCCTTCATGTGTCTGCGGATTGTGTTGGATATATTTGTACGGGTTAACGACAGTAACTGACGCAGGATCTCCCGTCTCGATACCCTTTAACAAAGCCTGAATCTTTTGCTTTCGTTCCTCAGTCAAGATCTGCTCCGATAAAGTTAGGTACAGCTAACGTCTGCGTAACAGGCGCGAATTTACGAACGTCCATGTTGACGCACTTGTGATGAAGTTATTCATGCCCCTGAAATCGAAGCCTGACTTGTTTTGAGCGAAGCAAATACGTTGAAAGGATGATGTAGAGAATATACTCCACAGCCATGATAATGAAACGTCGATCGCCACCACCAAAAGCATTGAAGTCCACCGTCTCCACAAAGCAAAGCGTGGCTAATGTTGCATACATTGTAATTGTAGCGAAAGCGGTGTATCTCCAGCGCTTCAAATACCCAAAGATAAATATTATTCCGGTTAATGAAATTAGCAGCCAATGAAGGAACTGCACTCCTGCAGGAAAATTTGAATCTTGCAAGCCAAATGCTGCTGTGGGCACGAAATATTCAATAAACCCGAGTATTCCCCAGACCAACAACATTCCTTTTATGGTTAAAAGGATATAGATGAAATTTTTACTCATTTTCTAACTTGCACATTCTTTGATTGACACATAATGCCGCCAACATGGGAAGACAAAGCGCGTAGCGGTTTGGCTGTGATCTTCCCCCGATAATTCGGACACATCATTAAGCGGCTTTTGATTCATAGTTGATCGGGGCCGGTAGTACCCGCGTTTCCAAGAAGATAAGACCATTGACATTAACCAACTCCATCCTGACCTTTCAATTTCGACCTCCTCTCAAGGGCAGCGGAAACACCCTCACGAATCCTTTTTTCACGAGTGGCCGGTTTGGCCGCTTCTTGTATCCGGCGGATAATGAAATTTCGTTTTCCTGGTGGAATTGCCATAAATGCGTCAGCCACACCTTCGGTTGTAAGCATCTTCATTAAGTCATCAGGAATCTCTACGTCGCCGGGATCGACAACGACGAAGCTCAGTCGAATGTGATCGCCCATCTTGGTTTTTGTGAGCTTACGAATACTTGCCTTAATACGAATGTAGTGCTGACCACCGCCAACTGGAAAAAGGCTTACCTGAAACGGCTTTGACTCATTAACGCAGGCTTTAACTAAGAGGGGTCCTTTGGTTCCTAAGGCTCTCGTGATCTCCTCAGGCACACAGACAGCACAATAGTCCATCCCCTCGGCCCAGTTCTCCAACTCTGCCTCAAAAGAAAAGTGCTTCCCTACTAACGATGGTTGCATAATCATTTTTCTCAGTGTATGGAGGCAGCCTAATGCCTCAATCAGCCGACGCGTTAGCGGTGAGCTGGATTGATTTGTTAGCACTGGTAATTTTAATGACAATCTCAAAACCAAAAACGACGCAGAATGACATCAGCAACCAAACAAGCCATTTAAAACCATTTTGTACCAAGACAACATGAAATGGGTTTCCCACTACATAGTCCATAAATGGCTGCCTGAAAATTGCACCATGAATGGCCATCATCAAGACAGAGAACAGTAAAGCTGCTTTAACTTTTCCAAAACTCATAAGCTTGTTACGAGCCAGATAATACAGCCCCATTGCACCAACTCCGTATTCTATTGAAGTAACACCAGCTATAAAGCGAACATCCCAAGAAGGCTGGATTGACACCCCCTGCATTTGATCGCTAACCCAGCCGGGAAGCCATTCAATGGTAGCCACATGGACAACAAAACTACTAGCCGAGGCAACCACGGCAACAATGAAAATGAGAAAATATTTCACAACTCTCCTATTGCGCTAACGCCTCAATAACCAGCGCAGCTCTGCTGCGTCCGACACCTTAGGCGCGAAGTTAATTGATTTTTTAGACATTGATTAATTTCACCTTTGGCGGCCTTTCAGAAACAACATCTATGATTTGGTTTAGACAGCAAAAGCCATAGTGTACAAACGGGCCAGGATACTCTGTTGTAGCGAATGTTCCTTGGCCAATATAGTTTAGAAATGCCGACTCCGAATAAACCCGCGCGAGCTTACCCTCGAATTTTTCTTCGATGCCACCAGCATAGCTTTCATTCCTTACCGCATATGCTATGTAGTCATCGAAGACAATTTCATAGCGGGCACTGCTGTCGGTTACTACTATTGGCTTGCTCACGCTCAATATCTCTCGCAGGGCCTCATTTGGCTCTTCTTCAGGCGATATTTCCTGGGCAGCATCGGATACACCTGCCTCAGCTATTACTATCCTGAGACAATCTTTATAGGTTTCTTGTATCTCAATCATATTGAGATACTTACACTGATTTATTGCACTGAACATAGATGCCTAACGCCTTGCTAAGGGGAGCCAAAACGCAGTGTAGGCTATCCCGCGGAGGCCGCGCTTTTTGCGGCCGGAGTGAACTTGACCATCGCTTGCGGGTTTTAACTTTACCTTGAATGTATCGATACCTTCATTTAGCTCTAATTCCGCAGCTTCGGCTCCCACCGTGTCAGCTCCATAGTCATGGTTTAGCTCAAAGTAAAAATACCCTTTTCTAAGGCTCTTCTTCATGGCTTCCTTAGGCATAACAACTATATTCACCGACACAACGTCGCCTATTTCCATGCCGGTCAATCCCGATTTCCGGACAAAGACCGACGCTCAGTTTTCTTAACAACATCAGCAGTTTACTACAAAACAGCGGGGTTTGAAGCGTAAATAGTCCGACACGATGTCTTCAGTCTGTTTGAAGCTGAAACACTATTGCACCCTATACCGGGCTTGCTCTTAACCTTGCTAATACAAGCAACTACAGGGAGGCTTTTAGATTCGACGGTAAGAAAATAGCCTGACGCCCGGACTATTTGAATGTCGGGCTATTACGTGTTGCGTTTAATGAACGAGAATCACCGATGTCAGGGAATGATGCCATGGGTATCATCAACGATGTGCCGCCACAATCCCTCCGGCTCCCGTTGTATTCATGGATCAGCGACGTGCTGCGATCCATGAACAAAACCATTGACTCCCATGATTTACGCCCAACCATCAAGATGCTTCCAGGGTCAGACCATGAGCGTCCTGGATTTCCGGTTTTCCACAAGAGCATTAATACAATTAGTTATGGAGGTGTTCAGACGCTTCTGTAAAATTATCATGAAAATCAACGCACACCATTTGACACTGCTAATGACCGCGAACAAAAGCTACCCTGAAGCAACAGCGATTTCCTCTTCCCGATCTTTGCACACTTCGCCGCCCTATCGAAACACTCCCTGATCCTCGCTGAACACTTAAAGATATGGGGGGCTTTTTTTAAAGAAAAAACAAGCAGAATCTTGAGTAATGCTTTCAAAGAATAAAGAAAATTCCCTACTCTAATATTAATGCAAGTATGGCTTAACCTGTTTCAAACCCTATGAATAGTACTAATTTCTAATCGACGCCCTTGTTAATAGGGTTTAATTTTTTTCCCTAGCTTATTCTCGAGTTATTTGTCGGTTATCTCTGGTGGAAACGATTCTATACAGATTGGCGTGAAGCCAATCTGTGCGGGTTGGTTGTGTTCACCGGCACAAGTCAATACCCAAAAATTTAAGGTGCTACTAATATGAAACGAAATATATCCAGTTCAGCTCTACTTATACTCCTTTTCACCTTTCTGACAGCATGCGGTGGGGGCGGGGGTGGTAGCTCCGATAATGATGATGAATCCGGTCAGGACACGGGCTCGAACAATGACCCAGCGTCAGACAGCGATACGGTAACCCCGTCTGAAAATACACCTGTAAGCACCGCCCAACCCAGAGACAAGTTCGTGACACGGTTTGTCGATAGCACAGATTATCATCAATGGGCATGTCAAGGTGATGCCGGTCAATTCGAATTAGGCGTAATCATGCTACTGACCGAAGAAGGTGACTCTCTCACGACATTGGTCAATATCACGACCGAAGAGGTTGATGAACCCATTCTTGGCAAATGGGATGCCGATGACGATGAGTTAATTGTAGAAACAGAACGTTATGTCCTGCCTTATAGCAGCTACACGTTTATTACCGACACGCACTGGACAGCTGATCTGCAGGTTTCAGCCGATTCAATAGCAGCGATGGAATGCAAGTTGGCTGATCAATCCGGAACATTAATCGAGTAGTAACAGGAGTGCGACCGAAACACTTTGTCAGCCAGGAACCAGCTATAAACTGAACTAACTTATCATCGAGCCGATTCGGAAAATGGTAGATCTGACCTGCGCCCTAAATTGACTGCCAAGGTTATCTAAGTAAAGTCTGCTTTCAACAGGCAGCCGCACGCTCCGAGAACTCACCAGTCTCGCGCAAGGGGATAGAGCAGGCATCGGACATCGTCAGAAAATGCTCCCATGCCCTGCGGGTCTATGGTCCAGTGTTTCTCGCTCCTGGCATAACAGCAGGCGGCCTCACCTTGCTGTCGTACCACCAGATGCGTTGTCAGCCAACGCGTAAGCAATCTGCTGGAGTAATTTGTTATTCGAATTGCCTGCACGCAAATTCAGTTCTGCTCACCCGTACCAACAAACCCCACCATACGGGATATCAGGTCCCCGTCCTTTTCTACAAAATACTGACCGAGCTGAACCTGTTGTGAACCATCTGGGCCCATACCGCTGAAAGCGACAGTGACACGAGTGACGCTGGAGATGGTATCGCTTTTAACCACTGTTGCTGACCAACCGGGAGCATTTGCACTAAACATGGCGACATAGTTACTCAAAGCGTCAATACCATGTAGAGTTTCAGGCGTACGAGGATCGTCGTACCGTATACTTTCTGTCACAGAACTGTTTATCTTAGCAAGCCGATCCTCAGCTTCCTCCATTTGCCAAGCTTCAAAAAAGGTTTCAATGCAACCTGACATATTTTTTATCCTGTTTATTAGTGAGAACGCGTTACGACCTAAATAACCGGCGCAGTTTGCGGGCGTACTTGATTGACCTGTTATGTTGCATCTTGCACGAACTCTTGGTCTCTATGCTTAGGCAGAATCTCTTGATCGTAAGAGTAACACTCAAGCATTAGCTCCGAACCCTCTACGAAAGCTACGTATCCGACGTCAATACCGCCCAGCTTTCCTCGGATATCCGGACGATCTAGAACTATGCGGTGTTTAGGCAACATAGAGTCTTTGACAGTGAGAAAATATCCGGCACCATTAAATTCCACCACTTCATTATCTGCCGTTTCGGAAAGAACAATACTCCCCAGCTCCGACATTTCCAGCAAGTCGCGAATAATTTGTCGCTCAAACTCTTTCATAGGCCATTATTTAAAACATGGCGACCGTAGCACGTGCTGACAAGGCGCATCAGCGGTTTATCTGTCACGGGCCTACGCTTGTCAGCCGTCACCCTCATCGGAGAGCAAGACCTCAAGTGATTGCTCTCGGGAATTGAGGAAATTCCTCGTAACTTGGTAGTGCTCCGTATCTTCATACTGAATTTCCTGGGCTCCATTCGACCCCAGCTGATAGATGACTGAATCAGGATAGGCCATCACAATTGGTGAATGAGTTGCGATCACAAACTGCGAGCGTTTCTGAACAAGCTGATGCATACGCGTAAGCATAGCCATTTGTCGAGTGGGTGAAAGTGCTGCCTCGGGCTCGTCGAGGATATATAGCCCTTCGCCACCAAACCGGTTAAGCAGTA
>JAGRHW010000142.1 GCA_020444765.1 Gammaproteobacteria bacterium
GTCCGTTGCTGGATTCCCGCCTGCGCGGGAATGACGGGCAATATCAACACACTCCATACAACCACTTCGTCATCCCCGAATGCTTTAGTCGGGGATCCAGCGTCTCCATCGGACAGTCCGCTGCTGGATTCCCGCCTGCGCGGGAATGACGGCGGAGCAACTCCCGCGCATTCAATAACCGGTCAGCTCAAGATACCCACGGCCGAGTGATTCGCCTGTCGTGGCATTCGAGACCTCGACCGCGCCTTCCCAATAATTGACCGCGGTCTGCATTTCCTGATCCTCGAAAGCGGCCCGCACTATCCAGCTGTCGGGTTCGCCGCGCAGCGTGAGTTTCCAGGCTACAGGGTAGTCCTTGCCGGTCGTCGAGCGCCAGGTATCCATGACCTCCAGGGAAACATCATCACGCGACAGCGTCGTATAATCCCCATCGACTTTGACCAGCGTACCGGCACTGTAGACGTCGGCTTCCCCGGAGGTGTTACGCAAACGGTAAAACATCAAATCCCGGCCGTCGTCCAGTTGCAGGGAAAACCAGTCCCAGCCCGCCTGCTCCGCTGACAAGGCACTGGTGCTCCATTCGCGATCAAGCCAACTCTGTCCCGTCACCTCGAAACGCTCACCGGCCTGACTGATCGTGCCGTGAGTGCTCATCCGGGTGATCGAATAGTAATACGAGGCATTGCCCGGTTCGGCGCTTTTGCGGCTCAGCCCTTTGTCGCCCTGCAATACCGGTGCTTTATCAGCATTCAGCACAAGGTCCAGTGAAAACGCATCACTTTGCACGTTAATTGTCCAGGGAAAACCCTCGCCGTCGGCGGCGGATACCTGCCAGTCCTCCAGCCAGACGCGCAAGGGATTTTCTTCTGCGCCGGCCAGACCGTTCGCACCGCGGGCAAAGCGCTGTGCATGGCTATGGCGGCGCGCGTCGATATCGCTGAGCGCGACATGCGCCATCCAGACCTGATTGCCGGCCCAGGCCGATTGACGCTCAAGCCTTTCCGGCGAGAGAGCGATGCGGAAAAAAGTCACCTGATAACCAAATACATGTCCCCGATCATCCTTGAGATTACCGGTAAAATACCACCATTCATTGCGAAAGCCGTTATGCGCGCCATGATCAGCCGGAAAGGAAAACTCACGCGCTTCGATCGCGCGCTGATAACCGTCCACGGAGTCATTGCCGAGCAGCATGCTTACATCGAGTTCAGGTGCGGAATTTTTTTCGCAGGCCGCCGACAAGGCAAACGCAATCCATAACAGGGCTTGCAGTAATACTCTGCTCATAATTCCCTCAACCCCCGGCCGATGGAAATCCCGGCAATCCGTCGGGTCGGATAAATACCGGCAATCAATGCCGCCACGGTCGACAACAGCAGCGCCTGCACAAGAATCTGCGGTGCGAAATGCCGGTCCATGCTCCAGCCGAACGAACGCTGATTGATGACCCCGATCAGAATCTCCGACATCAGCCAGCCCAGCGGCAGGGCCAGCAGCCCGGCGATCAGACCTATAATACAAGTCTGAAACAAAACCATTCCTGTCAGCTGGCCGCCGGTCATACCGCTGGCCCGCAAAACCGAGAATTCATGGCTTTTTTCCAGAAACAAGGCCATTAGCGCACTGAATACGCCGACGAAAGCCACGATGATAACCAGCAGGCGCAAAACATTGGTAATCGCGAACGTACGGTCAAAGATGTCCATTGAGTGCTCGCGGATCTCGGCGTTCGAACGGATAAGTACCGGCTGCGTGGCGTCCGCGGCCAGCGCGGAGAGCTTTTCGCGCAAGCCGGGCAAGTCCGCATCGTCATCCAGATACAGGCCCATGGTTGTAATGTAGTCATCTTGCCAGTAACGCCGGTAAAGCGAACGCGGCATAACCAGCATGCCCTGGCTGGCACTGTAATCGCGATAGACACCAGCGACCTTGAACGGCAACGTCTGACCGTTTTCATGGGCAATCGTAAAATCGTCACCGCGTTGCAGCCGATGGTGCCAGGCAAAAGGTTCGGAGATCAGAACACCCTCGCCGGCCTGAAATACCCGCCATGTGGAATCGGCATCGCCATCCAGAAAGCGAAAGCCTCGCGCGCCCCGGATACCGGCATCGAGCGCCAGCAAGGGAACCGGCAGACCCTCGACAGTCACCGTCAGGTGTTTGCCCGTGCTGACCGAGCTGACGCCATCCAGCCCGCTAACGGCCGATCGCCAGTAATCGTCCAGTACCGCCCGCTGTGACGAATTGCCCTGATCGGTGCTGATATACAAATCACTTTGCAGGGTCAGGGACAACCAGCCGGCGACCGTGGTTCGAAACGAGTCGATCATTATGCCAACCCCGACGGTCGCCGAAACCGCCACCGCCAGGGCCACGATGGCCAGATTCGTCCGGCTGCGTGAAGCGCGAATACCGCGCACCGCCATGGCGGCAATCAGCGATCCCGGACTCAAGCGCTCGATCAGCCATAAAACGATTCCGCTCAGGGACGGGATAAAAAAACTGTAAGCGATAACAATCAGAAACAAGGCGACAAACGCGGGCAGCAGGCCGCGATCCAGCCAGGCAAGCAGGCCCGCCCCGGCCAGTGACAGCAGCACTCCGCCCGCCAGCAGCCAGGGTACGATCCGCCGGGCCTGTATTTCGGTTTCGGAACGACGGCTGACCGTGACCGGCGGCACGCGCGCGGCCTCGAGCGCAGGCGCCGCGGCCGCCAGCCAGACCGCCAGCAAAGTCAGTCCGAAGCCCTTGACCAGCAACAGCGGCTGCACACTCAGGACCGTGAAATCGATGCTGGTATAGAGATCGCTGATCGTGCGGGTTATCAGGGCCAGCAGGCCCTGACCCAGCAGAACTCCGAAAAAAGTACCAAGCATGGCCCCCAGCAGGGCCAGCAGCGTGGCTTCGATAAAGATAGACAAAGCGAGCTGTCGCCCGGTAACACCCAACATGCGCTCGATGGAAAACTGCCGGCGCCGCTGCAAAACCGAAAACGTCATGGTGTTATAAACCAGAAACGCGCTGACCAGCATCGCCAGCAGACTCATCGCCGCCAGATTGATCCGGAAGGCCTCGGTCATCTGATCGAGCGCCTGACTCCGCGCCTGGCTGGCTTCGAGCCGCAGCGCCGGTGGCAACAAGCGCTTCAGCGAATCGACTTCGGCGCCTTCGAGTTGCAACTCGATGCGATCCAGCCTGCCCTGTTTGGCGAAGAGTTCCTGCGCGCTGGCGATATCCGTCAGCAGGACGTTGTCGAGCAGGGATTCCGAATCCTGCAAAAAGCCAGCGATCCGCAGGGTTTGCATCGAGCCGTTCAGAGACAGCGTGACCGACATCGACTCGCCGATGCCGAGCCTCCCGGCGGTTGCCTCGGTCAGCAACACCGTATTCGGACGGGTCAGAAGTTCGCTGATCAGCGATTGCGAAAACCGCTCACCGGTCGCGCCGATCATCGGCGCGGCAAACACGTCCATCCCAATCAATGTGTAGCGTTCACCTCGATGATCGAAGTGGCCTTCGACCACCGGCGCGCTGTCGCGAACCCTGTGCTCGATTCGCAGGCGCGTGTAAAAACGCTCATCGATTCCGTCCCGCCCGCCGAGGATACGGTGCGTGCTGTGGCCGGCGACCGCATCGACCGAGCGACCGAAGGATTCGCGCGCACTCTGATTCGCGAGATCCACGGCGATCATCACCGCCGAGCCGAGCGCGATGCTGAGCAGCGTCAGCCAGAGTTGCCAGGGATGCTGCAGAAAAAACCGCAGGCTGGCGAGAGACAGCCCCGTTCTTACCATGCGACTCCGCCGGGACGTTCCGGCAATTCTTCGCGCACATGACCGGACTCCATCAGCAGCAATCTTGTCGTGCGGCGCGCCACGCGCTTGCTGTGAGTGACAATCAGCAGGGTCTGCCGGGCCTGGGCCGAAACATTGATCAACAGATCGAGAATCGCCTCGCCAGTCCCGGCATCGAGACTGCCGGTGGGCTCGTCGGCCAGCACCAGAGCCGGTTCGTGAATTAGGGCGCGGGCAATCGCCACCCGCTGCTGTTCGCCGCCGGACAGCCGGTCGGGAAACGCCGTGCCGCGGCCTTCAAGGCCGGTACGCTGCAACCAGTGCTGGACCCGTTCTTCTCTGGCGGCGCGCCGGACACCGGCCAGCTCCAGCGGCAAACCGATATTCTCGGCGACCGTCAGGGTCGGAATCAGGTTGAACAGCTGGTAGATAAAACCGATGTGCTTTCGTCTGAACAGGGTCAAGGCCGGCTCGCCCATGTCCGTGAGCGACCGGCCCTGCAAGAGGATTTCGCCGGCCGCCGGCCTGTCTATGCCGCCGAGCAGATTCAGCAGCGTCGATTTGCCGGAACCGCTGGCGCCGACCAGCGCAACCCGCTCGCCCTGGTGGATCGTCAGGTTCACGTCGTCCAGTATTTTACGGGTGTGTCCGGCCTCCTCCACGCTGTAGACGAGATCGCGGGTTTCTATCACGGTATCCGGCATCGGGCGTATTCCGCGCAAAAGAACGCGTGATCATACTCGATATCACAGCCGTCGTCCGTTAAGCCGGACCGACAGCAGTTGCGCGAGCTAAACCGACAACAGATGATTGTCCCATTGCAGCTGTTCGGCGCGAAAATCCCCCAGCCGGGATTTTTCCAGCGTCAGGGCATCGAGAAGATATAATCTGCCGCTACCGCTGCTGGCGTAAAAGCCGCCGGTCGCGCCGCTTTTTGCCAGTCCGCAGCCATCACGCACCGGGACCTGGCCGAGATAGGTTCGGCCGGCCAGATCAAAGAACAGAATCCGGTTGCCCTTGGGCGCCGATATCGCACCATAGCGGCCGCTGCTGTCGATGCAGGCCGAACCGCAATACTGTTTCAAACGGCCGTAAATCTCTTCCGGCAAATCCATGACACGCATCGGCTTATCCGGCTGATGCACGGCCACCAGCGGCGCTGTTCGGGAGGGATCGCCCTCAAACTGCATTGCCACCAGCAAGGTGCCGTCCGGCGCGATATCGATATGCCGAATGCTTGACTGGTGGAACTCCGCCGGCAAGACATGATTTTGCAAAACCGCCCCGCTGGCGTAGTCGATATAAGCCAGCGACGGCTGCATGGTGTCGATATTGAGTTTTTCGCGACCTTCGGTTCTGATGCCGCCATTGGCCACGACCAGATAACCCGCATCCTCGACGAGTTTGAACTCATGCGGCCCGACACCGCCCGAGTCAAGACTTCGAATGACCCGGAAATCGTTCTCCACATCGCGGAAAACCAAGCAACCGTTTTGCCGGTCAGGATGCATTTCCGTTGTGATCAGGGTTCTGCCATCAGCACTGAACTGAGCATGACCGTAGAGAAAACAGCCCGGCTGGCACTCAACACGCCGGACCGGGGATCTGGCCTGAATATCATAAACCTCGAACGAGCGTCCGGGCCGCCGCGCAACGGCGATCGCCCAGGGCTTTTGCGGATGCATCAGCACCTGGTGAGCGCGGGCCGGCAAGGCGTGCCGGAACAGCAGTTCTCCATGGATATCGGCGCCCAGCAACTCATAGTCCCCATTGCCGTTACGGCCTGCGGAAACCAGTATCTCAGACTCGGAACCGGCCTGCGAGGGTCGGACATGCAGTAACAAGGGCGTGCACGCCAGTGCTGCCAGAAAATGTCGTCGCTTAATCTCCATCACGGCTATTGAACCCCAGGTGAATATCGAGTGAATCCATGGCTTTTTCGAGTTCGTCCTGCAGCTGGCCGAGTGAAGTCCTGACTGCCTGCAGATTTTGATATTGTTCGGCTGACATGTTGCCCTGCTCCGGCTCCCTGGCATTGGTCAGCTGACCTTCTATCGCCTCGAATGCCTGCTGGATGTCGGTAGCCAGCTGCTCTTCACCGGCCTTGCGCAGCAAACTGTCGACACCGGTTTGTTCCTGTCCGCTGTAAAGATCACGCAGGCTTTGAATATTCGCCCTGATACTGTTGACCGATTGACCGCTGCGCCAAAACTCGCTGCGCTTCCAGCGCAGATCCTCGAGCGAATCGCCCAGTGGCGTCTTGAGTTTGACATCGCGAATCACTTCGATCGGCTCGACCAGGGCTTTCAAAAACTGGGTCGAGGCATCGGCCGCCATTTCATAGTCCTCGGATTCGTCACCGGCACTTTCAATTGCGGCTCTGGTTTCGGACCATTCCTTCTCGATGGCTTTCGTCGTAGCGGCAATCGTCACGGCGATGCCGGTGGCAAGCGGACAGTGATTAAATTCACCGGTGGCTTTTTCCAGCATGTCTTTTCTGAACAACAACGATTCCAGCGCCGGGAACCCTTTTATGCTGGCACTGGCATCACGAAAAAATTTGTCATCGAAAACCGCGTCTTTCTGTTGCAACACCTGGCGCAGCTGTCTTGCGCCGATTCCTTTTCGATCGGGCCAGTATTGCAGATCGAAGTTGCGCATCAGAAACGTCACCGGGCCGAACTGAATATGCTGGATACCCTGCCAGGCGAGTATCGCCTCGATGGTCGCCTGCCTGGCTTCTGCCAGACTTTTCTCATCCGCCTGCCGGCAAAAATCCCCGACCGCCGTCGCCATAAGTTGCGACTTGCCGGTCAATTCGGCATAACGCGGCAGGACATGCTCGCCCATCACCGCCTGATTGAAACGATGCCAGTCCGCTTCGCCCGGCAGTTCGGCGAGCAGGGGCTGTGAAAAAATCGTGGCCGTCAAAGCGATTAGAACAAGCCAGACCTTGTTGACAAACATTAAAGTGACTCCAGAAAGCTGATCAATTGTCGCCGCTCGGCGGCGCTCATCCCAAGTACGAAGCGACGTGCCGAAGCCGCTTCGCCGTCGTGCCAGAGCACCGCTTCGAGCAGCGTCCGCGCACGTCCGTCGTGCAGAAAGCCAGCCTCCGGATTGACGGTTTTGGCCAGCCCGATTCCCCATAAGGGCGGCGTGCGCCATTCCCGCCCCGTGGCGAGGTGTTCAGCCTGATCATCCGCCAGCCCGTCACCCATGTCATGCAGCAGCAGGTCGGTCCAGGGCGAAATCGTTTCCTCGCCGTCCATCAGCTGAAACGACGAACGGTGACAGCTCTCGCAACCGGCCGTCCTGAACAAGGTTTCGCCCGCCTGCACATCCGGCTCATCCGGGTTCCGCCGCGCCGGCACCGCCAGACCCGCGACGTAGGTATTCAGCACGTCCAGCATCGCATTCGATACTTCGACACCATCAAGATGCTGTGTATCGCCATGCGGTGCGCGCCGGCAGTCGATCTGGCTGCTGGTGCAATCTCCCCACGATTCACCGTATTGCGGGGTCGACAGACCTATATCCGTCAGCAGCGCCTGACGGTTCTGCGCCGTTATCGATATCTGGCCGGCCTTCCAGCCATAACGGCCAAGCCGGTCTGCGCCATCGATCCGGATACGGTTGGCGTGGCCGGAAATACCGTCCTTGTCGAGATCCCGCGGGTCTTCGTTGCGCAGAATCTGCGCTTCGGGAATACGCTCCAGCAGACCCACGCCGGCAAGCGCCAGCGCGCTACGGTAAGATACGGCGGTCGTCGCCGCCAGCTCGCCATGCGGCAAATCAAGTTGATGACCGGGTTTGCGCAAGCTTACCTGCTCACCGTCATCGAAGCGAATGACTTTCGACGAGTAAGCCAGCTTGATACGCCCTTCGGGACTCAGTCCGCCGGTGGAAAACGTTTGCAGCTGTGCACCGTAAACCGGATCGGCCAGCGGCTCCGGCCCGCTGGAGCCGAATCGCGCCACCAGGGAAGCCGGTGGCTTGCCTTCGACATCCGGCGCTGCGCCGCGACCGTTTCCGACATGGCATTGATGACAGGACCGGGCATTGTATAAAGGCCCCAGGCCGTCGCTGGCGGTCGTCGTGGAAGGCGCGCTGACCCAGAACTTTTCAAAAATGGCCTGGCCGAGTACAAAGTCCATCCGCTGGTGTTTGCGGACGGCGCGCGCCGGCTGCCTGAGGGCATTTTTGTCCGCCGCGCGGGTGCTGGTAAAGGAACCGCCCTGGCGCGACTTATCCGCATCAGGGCGTTTGCTTTCCGCCAACGCGGGTCCTGCCAGCATCGCTGCCGTACACAAACAGACCGCAAGCAGCCGGGACCCGCGAACCTTACACCGCATGGTAATCCACGCTATCGATCAGGACTCAGCGCCGACAGCGGAGGGATTATCCAGACTGTCTGAACCTTCCAGCTCGATATCACCCAGCTCCAGTGCCTGGATGGCTTTTTCAAGGGAGCGGGTTTGCGTGGTCAGCGCATCGACCGCGGCCTGCACCAGCGCGTTGCCTGCATCATTGCCGCCGGCAATCAGCACATCGAAGGTATCACCGCGCCCGGCTGCATCGACGATTGCCTGCATGGCATTTTCCGTGGCCTGCAGTTCGTCCTGCAGCTGCTTGTCGACATCCGGTGCCTTGGCCGCCACCAGACTGGCGATGCTCGGGCCTTCGACCACGGAGCCATCAACGCGCTGGTATTTGCCGAGATAGACATTGCGAATGCCTTTCGCGTCATAGAAATGCGAGTAATGCGTGTTGTCGGAAAAGCAGTCATGCTCTTCTTCGGGGTCGTGCAGCATCAGCCCGAGTTTCATCCGCTCACCGGCGAGCTCCCCGTAGGACAGACTGCCGAG
>JAGRHW010000143.1 GCA_020444765.1 Gammaproteobacteria bacterium
GGACGGACATATCGATGCGGACGAGCGCCAGCGTATCAACGAGCAGATCCACAAGATGCAGCTCGACGACTCGACGTTCGCCTTTCTGAAGCAGGAAATCGAAAAACCGCTGGATGTCGTCGAGATCGCCAGCCAGGCGACCACGCCGGAGTCGGCCGCGGAAATCTATGTAGCTTCACTGCTGGTGATCGACGTGGACGATCCGAGGGAACGCGCCTATCTCGATGAACTGGCCCGCGAGCTGGATCTGGCCGAGGGCCTGAGTGCGCAACTGGAACAGCAGGTCAAAAACGCCTGAATCGGCAGTTTGTGACAATAAAAAAGGCGGGCCTACAGGCCCGCCTTTTCTTTGTTCCGGTTTCTCGAATGCAAGGTCAGATCTGCTCGAAGGCTTCCTCTTCCCGGCCTTCGACGATCGACTTCAGATAGACTTCCACCCGGCGGTTTTGCTGGCGTCCGTATTCGGTCGAGTTGTCCGCCCGGGGTTGCATTTCGCCGCGACCTTCGAGGCGGATACGTTGATAGGAAACACCGCGCGAGCCGAGATAGCTGCCGACCGATTGCGCGCGCCGTTCCGACAGATCCTGGTTGTAAGTGGAGGTACCGGTGCTGTCGGTGTGACCGATAACATGTATGGCGGTCTTGTCATATTTCGAAACAATCGAGGCGATCTTGTCGAGGCTGGAATAAAAAGCCGGCTACAGACGGGCGCTGTCGAAATCGAAGGTGACCGCGCTGTCCAGATTGAGTTTGAGCGTTTCCTCGTCGACTCTCTGCAGTTGTATTTCCTCGGCCTGACGCTCCGCTTCGAGCTGGCGTTCCAGTTCGCGCTGTTGCTCGTCCATATAATTGCCGGCCGCCGCGCCGGTAATCGCGCCGATCGCCGCGCCGAGAAATTTGCCGCGGTCGCCGTCGACCTGGTGGCCGAATACAGCGCCGGTAACTGCACCGATGGCGGCGCCGGTCTTGGCGCGCCTGTTCGGGTCGTCGGTGGCGCAACCGGCGCCGATCAGACCCGCCAGAAAAATTGTGACAAGCGCTTTGTGATTCATAAACATCTCCGTAAGCTGGCTTTAAAAATGGCAGCGATTCCTCTACCGCCAGTATGTAGCCGATTGTGCTGATTTCCAGGCGAATGAATTGACTGTAACCAACCGTCCGCTGCAAAGTTCTTAGAGCCTGTCTGGAATCTCTGAGTCGAAGTGAAATCGAGCTGATTTGCGCCAGATTGGGTTCTGATTTGAGGCGCATAGTCATTCTACGCAACGAAAATCAGGGCGCAAGCTGGTCAAACTCAGCACGATTGCAGCCGACAGCAGAGATTTTAGACAGGCTCTTATAGGCTAATTTTAGCGAAAGATTTCTGAAAGCGGGCTGAATACGGAATATTTACAAATAATGCAGGATATTGCGCAAAGTGGCGTCCGCATCGGTATAGCTGCTGGCGATGTAGTGCGCTTGTGAACCTTTATCCACGATCAGGCTCGGAAACCCCTGAGCCCCCAGTCTGTGATGTTTTTCAATCTGTTCGGCGAGCGTCCGGCGGGTTTCCATCGAGGACAGATCCGTTTTAAAGCGTTCGCCGTCCAGCCCGAGCGTCTGCGCGAGTTCGATCAGGTTTTCATCGTCCGAAGGGTTGATGGCCCGCAGATAATAGGCTTGCTGGATAGCCAGAATCATCGGCTTTTCGTACTCGGGGTTCTGGTTTTTCGCGGCGATGACAGCGCGGCAGGCCGGATAGGTCGAGCGGCGCGGGGTATTTTTCGTCCAGAAATCAAAATTGAATTCGGTGCCGGGCACCACACGCTGGATTTTTTGCCAGGTCTGCTGCAGGCCCTGGCGCATCTCTTCGGCCATCGGCTCGGCGGAGTCCGGCGCCAGTCCGCCGAGCAGGTACTCGACCGGCAGATCTTGCGGCAGCCTTGCGCGAACCTGCTCCCAGACCGGACGGAATGCCCAGCACCAGCTGCACATCGGGTCGTGAACATAATATAAAGTTGTTATCATCGCGGCGGATTCCCAAAAAATTCTCGATAAACAATAACAGGCCACAGGCCGGCTTGTCCTGTGACCACACCACTGGAAAAAGGTTTATTTTATGAATGCTGTTATCGATCTGCTGAAGTCACACCGTTCCATTCGCAGGTTTACCGATCAGCCGATCGACCCGGCCATGCTGGAGGAGATTCTGCTTGCCGGCCAGGCCGCCGCGACCTCGAGCTATATCCAGGCAACCACCATCGTGCGCGTTACCGATCCGGCAAAGCGGGACAAGCTGGCCGAATACGCTGGCGGCCAGAAGTACGTTGCCAGCGCGGCCGAGTTTCTGGTGTTTTGCGCCGATCTGGCGCGGGCGCAGCTGTGTTGTGAAATTCAGGGCGTCGAACCCGTAAGCGGTTTTACCGAACAGTTTATTATTGCAACTGTGGATGTTGCCTTGAATGCACAGAATGTCGCAGTCGCCGCCGAATCACTCGGTCTCGGTATCTGTTTTATCGGCGGGCTGCGAAACAATCCCCAACAGGTCAGCGACCTTCTCGACCTGCCGGATCAGGTTTATCCGGTGTTCGGTTTTTGCCTTGGTTATCCGGATCAGGAAGTCGACCTGCGGCCGCGTCTGCCTTTGCCGGTCGTGGTCAAGCAGGATTGCTATAACACCGACGGCGATCGTGAAACCATTCTGGACTATGACAAGCGTGTAGAAAAATATTACGCCAAGCGGCTGGGCGGCGGAAAAGCCATGACCTGGACCAAACAGGTGGCCGGTCTGGCCGGTAAGGAATCCCGGCCGCATATGCTGTCGTTTTTACAGGCTAAGGGGTTTTTACAGCGTTGAGATCACCGCTCGGACTTGCGTTATTGCAAGCCCTGCGAGGCGGTCGTTTTTTCCCGCTGTGCCAGGCTTAGCTTGTTCAGCCGGCTTCGCGTCATAAAAAGCCTGTAAAGCAAAGGAATCACAAACAGCGTCAACACCGTTGAAACCACCAGCCCCCAGACAATCGCGGTCGCCATCGGGCCCCATATCAGCGAGTGTCCGCCGAGACCGGCGGCCAGCGAGAACAGGCCGGCGACCGTGGTCAGCGAGGTGATCAGTATCGGAATGACCCGCCGCCTTGCCGCGTAAAGCGTCGCGTGTAACAGGCTCATGCCATCCTGCAGCCGCTGGTTGGCGGCGGATATCAGTACGATCGCGGCGTTGACCGCGATGCCGGCCAGAGCAACCACGCCGTACAGGGTGAACAGGCTGAGCGGGTTGGCGGTAATCAGCAAGCCTGCTACCACGCCGGTAAACGCCATCGGCACGGTGGCGAGAATCAGCAGCGGCTGAAAATAACTGCGAAACTGGGTGCCGAGGATGGCATACATCAGCAGCAGGCCGAACATCATCAGTTTGACCAGGGAGTTCAGACTCTCCTCGATATCGTCGAGCTGGCCGGAAAAATCCAGATTGATCCGCGGATAATCGGCGCGGATTTCCTCCCATTTTTCCTTGATAAAATCGTTGGCGGCGACCGTGTCGATCTGCTCCTTGTCGATTTCGGATTCCAGGGTGATGGTTCGTCTGAAATCGTAATGACGGATATTGCCAAGCCCGGTCTGGTAGCTGAAGTCCACCAGCTCCGACAGAGGGACCAGGCTGCCATCCGGCGCCGGCAGACTGATCTGCAGACTCTGGTCGATATTGGAAATCTCCTGGCGTGCCGCCCGTACCCGGACATCCAGCGTTTCACCGCGATCACGCATGCTGGCGACGATTTCACCATCGATCATCAGCCGTAGCACGCGCATGATCTGATCCGGCATGATGCCAGTACGTTGCGCGGCGTCGGTGTTGACCTTGAGAACCACTTCCTTCAGACCCGGACTGTCGTCATCGGTGATATCGTAAGCGAAGCCGGAGTCGGCGAGGATTTGCTTGAGCCGGCCGGTCGCTCCGCGGATATCGTCGATATCGTCACCGCGGACTTTCACGCTGACGGGTTTGGAGGTCGGAGGTCCGCCGGACATCTCCAAAAAGAAAATCTTGTTCGGTCCGCTGGTATTGAGAACTTCCTCGCGCATCTCGACGACGGCGTCATGAACCGGACGCATGTCGCCGGTCCGGGGTTTCAGCGTCACCAGGATCTGTCCGTAATGATCGCCGATAAATGGTGCGGTTTCGGTAAACATCCGCCCTGAATAACTGACGATGCTGCGCAGCTCATCCTCGCGCATGTGTCTGCGGACTTTTTCCTCGATCGTGCGCACTTTGCTCATGGTCGTTTCGAGCGGCGTGCCGTTGGGCATTTCGATGCTGACGTAAAACAATCGTAGCGGGTCGGCAGCAAAGAAATCGGTCTTGACCAGAAAGTGTTTGAGAATCGGATGATTGCTTAGCGCAGGACTGACTTGTCCGGCAAAGGCGGCGAGCACCGATAAAATAAAAAGCAGGATAATCGTCAGCAGCAGGAGTTTCGGGTAGCGCATCACCCGGCACAGAATGCGCGTATAACGCAGGCGGATCCAGTGTAAAAAACGTACCCGCAGCTGTTGTATCTTGCCGGGCTTGTCGAGCCTGAGGTTGGCGGCCAGCACGTGGCTCGGCAGCATCCAGTAGGCTTCGATCAGGCTGATCGCCAGCGAGGTGGTGACAACCAGCGGGATAACCATCATGAAGGACCCGAGTATGCCGGGCATCAGCATCAGGGGTAAAAACGCCGCGATTGTCGTCAATACCGCGGTTGTTACAGGGGCGGCGACTTCGGCCAGGGTTTCCAGTGTCGCCGTCATGCGGTCCACGCCGCGCTGCAGTCGAAAATAAATACCTTCGACCACCACCACCGCATCGTCGACCAGCATACCCAGGCTGATTACCACACCGAGCAGCACCATGACATTCAGGGTCTGTCCCGCCAGTTGCAGAACCCAGAAGGTGCCGGCAAGAATAAACGGGATACCGATAGAGGTAAAAAAGGCAATCCTGAAACCGAGAAACAGCCAGGCGACCAGCATGACCATCAGCAGACCGAGCCCGGCATTGGTCTGCATGATGTTCAAGGCATTGCGGGTTATTTCGGTCTGGTCGTCGGCCAGGAACAGTTTGACGCCGGTGCTGCCGGCAAACCGGTTTTTACCGTCGATATAGTCGTTGAGGTCCTCGACCAGTTGCAGGGTATTGGTTGAGGCTTTTTTCATCACCGCCAGTACTACCGCAGCCTTGCCGTTATAGCTGGCGTAAAAGCGCGGCTCTTCGCGGCTGCGCGTGACCGTGGCGATATCGCCGAGCCTTACCTCGCCACTGGCGCTGATCACCGGCAGGCTGGCGAGCCAGGCGGGATTACTGTCGGTGCCCTTCAGGCGTACCGACCAGCTTTGACTGCCGATCTCGGTGGTGCCGGCGGAAATATCGCGAAAATACAGGGCGACGGTATTGGCGATATCGGCCGGCCCGATGCCGATGCCTTCCAGCCGGGTGCTGTCGAATTCGATATGCAGCTCCGGATTCTGCAGGCCGGTCTGCAGAATGCTGTCGACACCATCGATCTGTTCGAGGTCGCCCTTGATCTGCTCGGCGTTATAGCGCAGATTTTCGTCATCCGCCTCGCCGGTGACGACAACCGTCGCACTCGGAAACGCGTTGGCAGTGGTGATTTCCGTGATCACCGGCGACAGCGTTTCGTCCGGCAGATCGGCTTCGACATTGCTGATATTGCGGCGTAATTCGGCAAGCCGTTTGTCAAAGACGTTTTCCGGAATATCCTCGAAGCGGACCAGAACGTTGGAGAGGCTCTCGCGGCTGTTGCTGGAAACGAACTTGATATCGGAGATGCCGCGAATCTCATCTTCAAGTATATCCGTCACCCGGGTTTCCACATCGGCAGCCGCCATGCCGGGTACCACGGTTGTGATATCGATCCAGTTGAAATTAATGGTCGGATCCTGCTCGCGGGGCAGTTGCAGAAACGCCAGCGCGCCTATCGCCAGAATCATCACGAAAAACAGGTTGGCCAGTACGTGATTGCTGTAGAAGCGTTCGAGAAACCGTCTCACGAATAGGCCGTCCGGATTGAAGATGCGGGTTCATGGATCGGCCGGCTCTCAGCTCCCAAGACAGCGGGCGTATGCGCCGCCGTGTCCGGGCCGAGGCTGAAAATGTTGGCCAGCTGACGCACTAAAGTCCCCGGTTTTCGATCGTGTCGCCGTCGTTGAGGCCGAAGCGCCCGTCGGTGATAACCTGGGTATCGCCGGGCAGATCGACTACCGCGGGATGGCCGGCCTGTGCTCCGGCGATCGGGATAAAGCTCGCTTTGTTGCCGTCGACGATAAACAGGCCCGTCGCGTCGTTTCTTTGCAGCAGCATGTCGGCCGGCACGTGCGCGGTCTTGCTCTGCCAGCGCAAGCGGCCGGCGGCGCCGATACTGGCCGCTTCGCCGTTGAATAACAGGCGGACTTCACGGTTGCGATTGCTCGGGTTGATAACCGGCGACAGACTGCGAATCGTGGCTGAATAGTGTTTGCCGGACCAGGCAAAGGTGATGTCGGCGGCCTGTTCGAGGGCGGCGGTCGCGGCGCCGGGAATCTGCGCGATAATCTCCACACTGGAAAGATCCTGCATTCTCAGCAGCGGCGTACCGGGTGACGCCAGTTCGCCCTGCGAGGCGAGCCGCTCGGTGATCACGCCATCGAAGGGCGCGTTGATATCACAGCGTTCGACCTGTAGCTGGGCCTGCTTGTAGGCGATAGTGGCCTGTTTGAGATCGGTTTCGGCGATATTCAGGTTTTGCTCGGTGACTGCGCTGGCCTTTTTCAGTTTGCTGAGGCGGTTGACTTCCCTGCGCGCCAGATCGAGCCGGGTTTGCGCGCTGGAGCTGCCGAGTGTCGCGTCGTCACAATCCAGCGCGACCAGCCGCTCACCCTGTTTGACTTGGTCACCGACCCGTTTGTCGATAGACAGTATCTGTGCGTTGAGTTGCGCGCTGATCAGGCTGTCGTTGAGGCTGACGACATCGGCGGGCGCCGAGTAGCCGGGGAAAAACAAAATCTCCGCCAGCGGCTTGCTGCTGACCTGAAGGATTTCAGGCTGTTCGCCGGCGGCGTTGTCCTGGGCAAAAGCGTTCAGGCTGGCCAGAAACAGGCAGGCACTCGCCAGTGTGCGGGAAAAGGTGTTCAAAAACTGCCTCGTTGATTACTTAGTTTTTCTGTCCTGTCCGGCTTGAATCGCCGTGGTGTGGACAATCCACATAGAAGCCAGCATTTAAGCTGCTGGCGCTATAGTGTAGTTGAAGCGCCCGGAAAAAGTCCTGACCGCCAGTGCGAAAAGTTATTGAAATCCGTCCGGAGTTTGCCGGTTTGTAATCGCCCGGAACGGTCCGAAACATGCCTTGTCAATTTTGGACGCTTCGCGGCATTTTAAATTATCCGGTGACGAAACGATGGATTTCTGACGCTAGCGGAGATTGCTTGACGAAACTTCACAACCCGGTACAGGTCACAGCAGATTCAAGCCGGCGCCAGCCAATGCGTGCGCCGCGCCGCGGCTTTTTGCCGGACTGCTATACTCGGTTCGTTCGCGGCCTGAATTTTGCGCGCGATGTTTTTCACAAATCATTGATCCCGGAATAAGCCATGTTGAAAATCCGAGCCCTTTTTTCCACCTTGTTGTTGACCTCCGTATTGCCGGCGATGGATTGCGCGTTCGCCGACGAGGCCGAAGGCGTGACCAAAACCTGGGCCTTCTCGGAATTTACGACGCCGCTTTACGCCGACGCACCGGCCTCATTGCCTTATGCCAATCCTGATGCACCCAAGGGCGGTAAAATCGTACTCGGTGATTTCGGCTCCTTCGATACCCTGAACTTTCACGTTGCCAAGGGCGACTGGCCCTCCAGTATCGGCCTCCTGTATGACAGTCTGATGAGCGGTACGGATGACGAGATCGACGCCTACTACGGTGAGCTTGCCGAGACCGTCGAGTATCCAGAGGATCGTTCCTGGGCGATCTTCAATCTCAGAAAGGAAGCGCGCTACCACGATGGCACGCCGGTTACCGCCAGGGATTTCGTTTATTCGCTGGAGGCCAAGAAGGAACACGGCCGGGCGATGATCAAAACGGCCTACGAGAGTGTCGAGCGTGCCGAAGCGTTGGATGATTACCGGGTAAAATTTTATTTCAACACCAAGGGCAGTATGAAACCGATCACCGCAGTGGCCGGTCTGTCGCCGTTGCCGGTCAGTTTCTGGAAGGATCGCGACATCACCAAATCGACGCTGGAAGTGCCGCTGACCAGCGGCCCTTACCGGATCAAAAAAATGGAGCCCGGGCGCTACATTATCTATGAGCGGGTCAAGGATTACTGGGGTAAGGATCTGCCGATGCGCAAGGGCCTGAATAACTTCGATGAAATTCAATACGATTATTATCGTGACGAAACCGTGATGTTTGAAGCCTTCAAGGCCGGCAAGATCGATGTGCGGACTGAGTCCAGCGCCAAACGCTGGGTCACCGAATACGACTTGCCGCAGGTCGAGCAGGGCAAGATCAAGCTGGAGGAGTTTCCTGTCGAGGCGCCGACCGGTCTGTTCGGTTATTTCTTTAATGTACAGCGCGACAAGTTCAAGGATGTGAATGTGCGCAAGGCGCTGGTCTGGCTGTACGATTTCGAGGC
>JAGRHW010000144.1 GCA_020444765.1 Gammaproteobacteria bacterium
TCAGCGGATCGCCGGTCGATGAAACCCGGGATTATCTGTACAAGATGACCTGTCAGGCAGCGCTCTGGCTCGATGGGACGGTTGGTTACCGGGCGGATCGGCAAGCCGCCAAGAAAACCCACGGCAACCTCACGACCTCGTTTGAATATTCTGAGTTTAACGGCTTCGACAGCGGTACATCGTTGCGCATATATACCGAGCTGCCGTCGGCCGGCAACCGCCTGAACGCCTTTATCGGCTTTCAACCGAATAATGAGGATGAAACCCGCAACCGCTCGGACACCTTTGCCTTGCGTTCGCAATTTTCCCAGGGTGCCGACGACGGGGAATGGCTTGCCGGGCTGGGTTATAAAATACCGCAACTGGATCGTTTCGATACGGATATCCGGGTCGGTCTGACCGGCCTGAGTCAGCCCAAGTTATACGTCAATTCCCGCAGCCGTATCAATCTTTACGCGGACGAAGAGAATATCCTGGCGTTTCAGTTCAAACCTTTCTGGACCAATCGCGACGGTTTTGGTCTGACCGGCAAACTGGATTTCAGCCGGGTGCTCAAGCAGGGCCTGTTGCTGCGTTTGTCCGAGGTCGGCACGGTCAGCCAGAAAACCGAGGGGCTCGACTGGTACAGCGGGATAATACTCTATCAGCGTCTGACCGACGAAACCGGATTTGCCTGGCAGCTTTTTGTTCGTGGCGAAACCGATGAGCCGGTGCCCTTGTATGAGTATGGCGGTCAGGTCGCGTTCCGTACGCCGATCCTGAAGGGCAAATTGCTCAGTGAGCTGCGTTTCGGTTACAGCTTTCCGAAAACCGATCCGGAAAAGGACCGTGAGGGCTCGGCATCCGCCGGCCTCAGCCTGACCCTGCCGTTCGGCGGTGGCTAGCGGCTCCTGGCGGCTTCATTACCATTCTGCACTTTTGTCTGGCCGGAAAACGTAATATAAGTGTCATAAAACCGGAAGACCGGGCTTGCCGGTGCTGCCGGGCCTGTTTGTCTGTGTCACATTCTGTAAACCAACGCCTCTGACTCCCAGGACACTGAAGATAACCGACAGGGACAAATCCTCTTCGTCGGAACGGAAAAGCATGTCAAAAAACAATAACTCGCCTCTTGCCTATCTGCTGCAACTGATCAAGATCTGGTGGCCGGTATGGCTGTGGATATCAGGCCTGTACGCGATCACCCAGTTCGTGACCTGGTACTTTTTCGGCCTGACGGTCTGGCATGACGTCTGGATTCGCGATGGTTTCATCCACGTGCTGTTCGGCGGCCTGTTGTTCAATCTGTGCCGCGGCTTCTGGCCCTGGGCCGCCGCTTATACCTTGCTGATTACGATTCTGCAGATCAGCAACGCGATCAAGTATTCGGTGCTTGGCAGTCCGATCATGCCGGATGACTTCATCGGTTTCGTCAATATGTTCATGCTGTTCGATGACTGGCGGCTGTGGGCGATGTGGGCGGCCTTGCTGATTCCGGTGCTGTTATGGGTGTATGCCATCGACTGGCGCAAACCGCTGACCTGGGCGGTCTTGTCAGGCATCGTCCTGACAGGTTTCGGCTTTGTGCAGTACGCCGTACCGATCAACCGCTACATGGACGAGAATCTGGGTGACCGGATCTGGGATCAGCCGGGTAATTACCGCGACCGGGGGCTGATTCAGCATGTGCTGCAGGAAACCAGCCGCAACCTGGCGCGCGGACATATCGAGCTGTCTGCCGACGATGTGCGGACGGCCAGACAAGCCCTGCTCGGCAGACAGGAAATCGCCCGGCAGCCGACCGCGCTCGACAATCGCAACGTGCATATTATTTTGCTGGAATCATTCTGGGACCCGATGGTGCTGGAGGATGCCGGTATCAGCGAAGACCCGCTGGACCCGCGTTTTCGTGCGCTGTGGCGGCAAACCGGTAACAGTACAGCTCTGGCGCCGGTCTACGGCGGTTATACGGCCAATAGTGAGTTTGAGGTCCTGTGCGGTTTCCCGGTCACCCACAACGCCGTGTTCTTCGAAGGCTGGTTACGCAACGATGTCCCCTGTCTGCCGGATTACCTCGGTGGTGCGGGCTATCATACGGTGGTTTCGCATCCCAACTTTGCTTCCTTCTGGAACCGGGTCAATTCCTACCGGCGTATCGGTTTCGAGGATTACTGGGCGATCCAGGATTTCGAACTCGACGATATGAACAAGACCTTTCTCAGTGACGTCTCGCTTTATCGCCAGGTCTGGGACAAACAGCAGCTCATGCGCGACTCCGGCAAACCGTTGCTGAACTATATCGTCACGTATTTCGGTCATCTGGATTACCCGCTCAACGACGCGCGCCCTCAGAAAATAACCGTCGAAAACGATCCGAATCTGGTCGAGCGTTACGTCAACACGATGTATTACAAGTCCCGCGAGTTGATGGATTTTTATGAAAAACTGCGCGCCGAGGACCCTGACGCGGTAGTGGTTATTTTCGGTGATCACCTGCCGTATCTCGGGCCGAATTTCGATGGCTATGTCGAGTCCGGTATTCTCAAGCGCAGCAAAGGGGATTTCAACGCCGGGATGTTTGTCAATTTCAGCAAAACGCCGCTGATCATTATCGATGGGCAAAACGGGCCACTGGAACGCCATGAGCTGCCGATGTTCAGAATACCCGGCCTGATCGCCGGCCTGCTCGGCGACAAAAATACAAGCCTTCTGAGTGTTGTCACATATCCCGAAAATTACAATGTGCGTCCCCTGCCGGGCATTACCTTGTCGCGCGGTCAGGGCGGCGAGGACACAGCGCCGTTTACCTGCATCGACGGCGCTCGCGAGGCGCGTTGCTCGGTGATCGGCCCCTGGGTTGACAATGTCAAGATCCTGACCACCGATATCTTCTCCGGCAACCAGCAGGCTCTGGCGCAATAAAGCCGGCCGGCTCAGTGGTCAGGGTTTGGGGCTCCGGCCGGGCAGGTAGAGGTCGTCCGAGTCGCGGTTGATCGGCTTCATGGTGCCGATGATGCTGGCCGGCAGATTCGGCATGGCGCTGATCAGGCTGACCAGGACCGAGGCGATAAACGGCACGCTCTGGACGATGATGACCGCCCGCCACATCTGCACATCGATCTCGCTGGCGTTGGCGATCAGTACGCCGTTATTGATGCCCACCGTCATGGCGAAAGCAGCCAGCAGAAAGGCGATCGCAAACAGCAGTTCCTCACGGCAATCACCGAGTGCCTGCAGGATCCGGTTGTTGCCGGCCATTTTCGGTGTCCGGAAAAATCCGATCTTGCTGTTGACCATGCCGGCGACCACCGCGCGACCGATGGTGTGCGACAGGGCCAGTCCCGAGAGGCCGGAGGCGATGATCTGGCGCAGATTGGTCTGCAGTTTTCCGCGATAGAGAAAAAACATCTTGGAAATCTTGAAGACGAAAAACACCAGCGGCAGGATCGAGAAAATCATTTCCGGCGTGGCGAAGTGCTCCGGAAACATAATGATCAGCGAGCTCCAGACCAGCGCGGCAAGATTGAAGAACAGATTGATGCCGTCGGCGATCCAGGGTAGCCAGCCGGCCAGAAAGTGATAGCGCTGGCCGCGCGTAAGCTTGCTGTCACGAAGCCCGAGCAGGCTTGACAGGTGATGGCGCAGAATCAGTACCGCGCCGTAAGCCCAGCGGAAACGCTGTTTTTTGTAGTTCAAAAACGTATCCGGCATAACGCCCTGACCGTAACTGCGCGGAATATAGGTGGCTTCATAGCCGAGCGCGAAAATCCGCAAGCCGAGTTCCGAATCCTCCGTAATACACCATTCGGCCCAGCCGTCGACTTCCCGCAAAACCCGCTGCCTGACCATGGTCATGGTGCCGTGCTGGATAATCGCGTTACGTTCGTTGCGGGTGACCATGCCGATATGGAAAAAGCCCTGATACTCGGCGTTGATCATGGCCTTGAACAGCGAGGAATCGCCGTCGTGATAATCCTGCGGCGCCTGGACGATCGCCATGTTCGGGTTTTCGAAGGCCGGCACGGTTTCCGCCAGCCACTGCGGATCGACCAGATAATCACTGTCGATGGCGGCGATGATTTCCGCTTCCGGATCGGTGTGGCGCAGGGCGAAATTCAACGCGCCGGCCTTGAAGCCGTCGCAAGGATCGACATGGAAAAACTTGAAGCGCGGCCCGAGCGTCTTGCAGTGAGCTTCGATCGGCGTCCAGATCTCCGGGTCCTTGGTATTGTTGTCGATCACCAGCACTTCGAAGTCGGGGTAATCGAGACGGCTCAAGGCGTTGAGTGTTTCGATCAGCATGTCCGGCGGTTCGTTGTAGGAGGGCACGTGGATCGACACTTTCGGTTTGTACGCGCTCGGCTTCAGGCGTCGAGGTGTGCGGCGGTGGACTTTTAACCACTGCGCCTCGGCCCACTCATGCGCCTCGGCCAGTACCACCGCCGCGATGCCGAGCACCGACAGGGTGAGAATGATCGCCATGATAATCATGCCGGCATTCAGATAACGCTGGGTGAACTGGTAGATGATCCAGACGATCGCGGTGGAAATGGCAAACGCCAGTACGGTCAGAAAACCGCGACCGGTATGGTGCAGGCCCTTGCTGTCGCGGAACAGAAAAGCCACGAAGACCACCGCCAGCCCGACGCAGATACTCGCCAGAATCCGCCACTGCGGAACCCGTTCGACGGGATCGACCAGGGGAAACTTGAGCTGGCGGTTGGCGTCCCAGATGCCCCAGGCATCCCCGGCGGAACCCTCGATGCTGGTTTTCCAGGGCTGGTCGAAAGCTTCGATAATGTAGTAAGTGTAGTTTTCCTCTTCGGCCAGTTGCAGAAAGTTGCGCAGAAAACGCGCCTGATTGGCCAATGAGGCATCGGCGCCTCCACGAGATGGCCCGCGGCTCGGCCAGCCGACCTCGGTAATCACAATCGGCTTGTCAGGGAAGGTCGCCTGCAGATCATCCATTTTCATTTTTATAAAGGAAATGGCGTAGTCGACGTCGAGGTTTTCCCAGTAAGGCAGCAGATGCACGGCGATGAAATCGACATGCTCGGCCAGTTGCGGGAATTTCATCCAGATATGCCAGGGCTCTGCGGTGCTGACCGGAATCTGCAGATGTTCCTGAACCTCGTCGAGATAGGCGGCCATCTGTTTGACCCGCACCTCGCTGCGCAGAATCGCCTCGTTGCCGACGATAACGCGGACGATGTTACTTTCGTTCTGCCGGTAGATGTCGAACAGGCGCTCTATTTCCTCGCGGTTTTTCTTGTCTTCGGCGCCGATCCAGGCGCCAAGCGCGACGTTGAGGTTATGTTGTTTGGCAAGCCGCGGGATTTCACCAAGATTGCCCTCGACGGTATAGGTTCTGACCGAGTGGGACTTACCTTCGACGACCCCCAGATCCTTGTCGATATCCTCGACGCTCGGCTCATCACCTTTTTCCGGATCCTGGAAACGCTGTAAAGGGTTGAAGGTAAACCCCTGAATCGTTTGGGGCCACGGTGGTAATTGATCCGGCTGGTTGAGCAGCGCCCACAGCACGAAACTCAGTGCGCCAATGATCAACGGATAAATAATAGAGGCTCGGCTCAAGATGAAATTCCCTGAAAATAAAGCTTAACTGTAAAAGTCTACGCTTCTTGCATTGATAGGGGAAAGCCCCAAACGTAGAAGATTGGAAAATCGTAAGCAAACGATCAGCATTTTCCTGTCTATCACCGCATACGCGTGAACCTCGGTAGCTTTACCTTAACACAAGCCTGACCTGTTTTTTTATCAGCCATTGTGCAGCTGCGCCCGGCTTTGGTGCGAAGTGGCTGGTGCTGACCGGCTGTTGACAACTGACCTCTGGTCATTTAATCTGCCAGGCTAAATGACCAGGGGTCAGTTGTCGCCATGAAACCGATAGAAACCAGGCCGCTGCGCGCGCTTGATGCCGACGAGAAGGAACGCCGGCGCTTGCAGATTCTGCAGGCCGCCGAACAGTTGATCACCGAGGATCGCAACCGTTTGCCGAATGTTGCGCAGGTTGCCGCGGCGGCGGGGCTGGCCAAGGGCACCGTCTATCTCTACTTCCAGAGCAAGGAAGAACTTCTGTTGTCGCTGCACGAACTGCACAGCCAGCGTTTTTTCGATGAGCTTGGCGTCGTGCTGGATCGGGAGCATGTCGATTTCGAGGCGATTCTGGACGTCACCCAGCGGACTATTCTGAGTGTTCCGGCCTTTATGCCACTGGCCGGCATCTGTCTCAGCACCCTGCAAAACACGATTTCCGATGAGAAGCAAACAGAGTATCACCGCCGCAGCGAAACCTGGCTGGCGGAAGCCGGAGAGAAGCTTGAAAAGCACTACCCGCAATTGCCCGCAGGCGAAGGCGCAAGCTTGCTGATGCGTTGTTACGGGCTGATGTTCGGCCTGTGGCAACTGATGCAGCCTGATTGTACAGGGCAGGCGACACACAGGCCGAAGCAACTGGCCATGTATCAACAAAACTTCTTCGATGAAATCAGCATCGCTCTGCGGGCGATGTGGACCGGGCATTTAGGGGGACGTTAATGAGGATGAAGAGCGTAACGGAAGGACTGCGCGGGCCAATCCTGCCGTATTTGCTGCTGCTTGCCTTGACGGGGATCAGTGCCTGCGAAAAAAAGGAGCCGCTTGAGAAGCCTGAAGTCATCCGCCTGGTACGGGTCACGACCGCCAGTATCGAGGCGACCCGGCCGACGCTGTCATTTGCCGGTGATGTCAGGGCACGCTACGAAAGCCAGCCGGGTTTCCGGGTTTCCGGCAAACTGGTCGAGCGGCATGTGGATGTCGGCGACAGCATACGTCCCGGACAGGTGCTGGCACGACTCGATGACAAGGACTTGCGGCTCGGTCTCGAGGCGGCGCAGGCCAGACTTAACCAGGCCCGGGCCGAAAAAAAACTGGCAGCGCAAAACTATGATCGCTACGCCGATCTGTACAAGCGTGGCGCCGTCAGCAAGGCGGAGTTCGATCGGATCAATACGGCGTTGCAGAGCGCATCCGAAGCCGTTGCCGCAGCCGCCGCGCAATCGGATCAGGCGCGCAACCAGCTCGCTTACGCGGAACTGATCGCCGATTACGACGGCGTGGTATCGGCGGTGCTGATCGAGGTCGGTCAGGTGGTCAGTGCCGGGCTGCCGGTTTTCGATGTCGAGCGCAGCGGTGAGCGTGAAGTCGAGTTGAGCGTGCCTGAACAGCAGCGGGACGCAGTGATCGCGGCCGCCGAGATCGATATCAGACTCTGGGCGCTGCCGGGCAAAAGTTATCGGGGTCGCTTGCGTGAGCTGGCGCCGAGTGCCGATCCGGTGACCCGCACCTATGCGGTTCGGGTGGGGATCGAGAATCCCGATGAAGACATCAAGCCTGGTATGACCGCACGGGTGTATTTTCAGGGCGACGGCGGTGACGCCATCGTTCTGCCCATGTCGGCGTTGTATACCACAACCGATCAGCCGCAGGTCTGGCGGGTCAATCCGGATAACACGGTAAGCGCGGTCGATGTGACGACGGGCGTTTTCGTCGGCAATCAGGTGACGATTGAAAGCGGCATCGAGGTAGGCGACAAGATCGTCACCGCTGGTGCGAATCTGCTGATCCCGGGACAGAAAGTGCGCCTGCTGGAGTCGACGCAGTGAGTTCGGAAACGGATAAGGTCAAGACGTTGGGCTTTAATTTATCCGCGCTAACGCTCAGGCATCGGCAGGTTTCGCTGTTCTTCTTTTTGCTGATCGCGGTCGGCGGCGTGATGTCGTATTTTGAGCTTGGTCAGCGCGAAGATCCCGATTTCACTTTTCGGGCGATGGTCATCCGTACGCTCTGGCCAGGCGCTACTGCAACCATGGTGGATCAGGAAATCACCGAACGTCTCGAGCGAAAATTGCTGGAGACGCCGTATTTCGACAAGACACAAAGTTATTCCAAGCGCGGCGAATCGCTGATCATCCTGTTTATCAAGGACAGCTCGCCGCCGGATGTCGTCGAGGACATTTGGTATCAGGTTCGCAAACGGCTTGGCGATATCCGTCATACCCTGCCGGCCGAAGCTCAGGGGCCGTTTTTTAATGACGAGTTCGGCGACGTGTTCGGTTCGATCTACGCGTTTACCGCGGATGGTTTCAGCCATTCGGAACTGCGTCGTTATGTCGAGGATGTCCGCCAGAAACTGCTCAGCGTGCCGGATGTTGCAAAAGTCGAATTGATCGGCGTCAAGAGTGACAAGATTTTTATCGAAGCCTCGCACTTGCGGCTTGCACAACTCGGGCTTGGCGTTGCCGATGTACAGGCGGCGCTGGCCGGACAAAACGCCATGGTGCCGGCCGGTAAGGTGGAGACGCCGGTTTTTGCCGTGCCGGTCAATGTCGACGGACAGCTTGCCTCGATCGACGATATCCGCGATCTGCCGCTGAGAGCGGCCGGTCGCACCCTGCGGCTCGGTGATATCGCTGAGGTCAGGCGTGGTTACGAAGATCCGCCCACGGTAATCATGCATTTTGATGGCAAGGAGGCGATCGGACTGGCGGTCTCCATGACCGCCAACGGCGACGTGCTGAAGCTCGGTGAAAACCTGCGGAAGCGGATGGAGGAAATCGAAGCGGAGCTGCCGCTCGGCATCGAATTCAG
>JAGRHW010000145.1 GCA_020444765.1 Gammaproteobacteria bacterium
GGCCGAGTTTTTACCAGAGCCTGCCCGATGCCATCGGTACCAAGGAAGATCGCTCGCTTTTTTCCCTGCGGACGGAAGTGCATTGTCGCCGTTGTGGCGGACATCTCGGGCATGTTTTCGACGATGGCCCGCCGCCGACCGGTAAGCGCCATTGCCTGAACGGGCTTGCATTGACGTTTACGCCGGAATTCGGAACCTGATGACAGATTTCTCGCGGGATGCCGGATCTTTTTTGATTATTGCAAGCCAGCGCTGTTGAATCGACAGACGCTTATTGTCTGAAAATTGGTTGTGCTGGAGTAAGACAAGAACCGGCCAGTGGCTTGACGTCACTGGCCGGTTGCTTCTTGCTTCTACCTGTTATGTTTTATCGATGATCAATAAAACACGCCGTTTGCAATAACGGTATCATCCGGAATGACCATATTGTCCTGTATGGTGACATTTCTGCCGATTGTGACGTTATTGCCGATGGTTACCAGGTTACCGATCGTAGTGCCGGCCTTGATCAGGGTGTTGTAACCAATGGTTGTATTGTAGCCGGTTGTGACATCGCGATTGATCGTGACATTCGAGCCGATGACATTGCCGCTGCCGATTTCAACGCCCCTGCCGATGTGAACGTAATCCTGGATAATGGTGCCGGTATTGATGATTGCCAGCGGGCTGATGGTTACGCCTTCCCAGAGCATGGAGGTGTCACCGACGATGGACAAAGTGCGAATTCTTCCGTCCATACCGACAAAAGCTTCCTCGCCAATGATGGTATTGCTGCCGACGATGGAGTTGTCCCCGACATAGGCGTCAACTTCCATTCTTGAGCCATTCTGTATTTTGGCGCCATCGCGCAGTATCGCGCCTGCACCGATAAAGGCATATTGGCCAACGACGGAACCGTCATTTGCCTGGCCTTGATCCAGTGTTGCGCCACGTCGAATGATGACGCCTGCGCCAACATTGGAATAGTTTGTCACGCTTGCTTCCGCAGCAACGCGTGATTCCGCGCCGATGATGGAGCTGCAGTCCACTTCGGCATGTTTGGATACTCTTGCGCTTGCGTCGACGAGGTCATAACAAACCTCGGCATGTAACGGGGAAGCCAGAGCGGTAAAAACTGAAGCCGCAAGCAGTGTTTTAGCCAGTGTTGATTTCATTCTAGGAGGTCCTCCAGGGAGATTTCAGGTGTCGATAGTGCGGGTTGAGCTGATGGAGGACTTTAGTGTTTTAATGAGATTGGATTATTGCGACAGTACACAATCCTGAACGTGAGCCTGCGGTTTAGCTCACAGAATGCGATGGCATTGTGAAGAATTGTGACAGAATGTGATTTTGTTCAGGAGCTACAGGACAACATCGAACAGCCCGCCCGGTTGCGCGCCCAGTCGGGTCGTTTACCGGCGAATTTTTCCATGCCGGCTTGTTTGGTATAGGGATTTCGTAAAACCTCCAGCTGCTCGGCAATCAATGAGTAATCGCCTTCACCGGCCCGGTCTATAGCCAATTGCGCGAGGTAATTACGCAAAACGTAGAGCGGATTGGTTTCATCCATGAGCTTTTTACGGTGATCGGGTGACAGACTGTCATTATCGAGCGCCATATAATACCGGTCGAGCCAGCTCATCGCCTGCTTCTTGTAAGCCTCATCAATCGAGTCGGGTGAATAAAGACTGTTCAGCAGTGGTTCGAAGCGTTTATCAAAGGTCTCCTGCTCGGCTGTCGGATTTACTGCAGACAATCCACGAAAAAACAGCGTCATATCGGTTTCAGCGGCTTCAAGCAAGGTGAGTAATTCGTCGATCAGGCTTTCGTGGTTTTGCGGGCGATATTCCGATAAGCCAAGCTTGGAGGCCATCATGTCATTCCAGCCTTTGTTGAAACGCTCCGCATAATCGCTGAGAGCCTCCTGCAGCGGCTCTGCTTCACCGATCAGGGGATAGAGGGAATTGGCGAATTGCACCAGATTCCATTGGCCGATGGCCGGTTGATTGCCGTAGGCGTAGCGGCGGCCTTCGGCGTCAGTGGTATTCGGGGTCCAGCCGGGGTTGTAGTCTTCCAGCCAGCCATACGGGCCATAGTCGATCGTCAGGCCGAGTATCGACAGATTGTCGGTGTTCATCACGCCGTGTACAAAGCCGACTCGTTGCCAGTGCACGATCATGGCGGCGGTCCGGCGGCAGACTTCCTGAAAAAAGGCGATATACGCCTGTTTTCCCGGGTCGCCCAGCTCCGGGTAGAAATGACGCAGCGTAAAGTCGACCAGTTGCCGTAAGGTATCGATGTCTTTGCGTGCCGCGAAAATCTCGTAGTTGCCGAGTCGAAGAAAGCTTGGAGCCACACGGCAAACGACCGCGCCGGGTTCGTATTGCGGGTTGCCATCGTAGAACATGTCGCGTATCACGCTTTCGCCGGTCAGCGTCAGACTCAAGGCGCGAGTGGTTGGCACGCCAAGGTGAAACATGGCTTCGCTGCATAAAAACTCACGTACTGAAGAACGTAATACTGCAAGCCCGTCAGCAGTCCGCGAGTAAGGTGTGGGGCCTGCTCCCTTGAGTTGCAGGGCGAGTATGCCGTCGGATGGAGTTTCTACTTCACCAAGATTAATCGCGCGACCGTCGCCGAGTTGTCCTGCCCAGTGACCAAACTGATGGCCGCCGTAGCACATTGCATAAGGTTCCATGCCTTCCAGCAGCGCGTTGCCGGTGAAAACATCGGCAAACCGGCTTGAGCGCAGGGTAGTTTCGTCCAGACCCAGTGTTTCAGCCATTTCCCGCGACCAGGCAATCAATTTCGGAGAGCTGACCGGAGTCGGTGCGACGTATGAGAAACAGGCGCCATGCACCTGCCGGCGTTTGTTTTGCAGCTCGTCGTCGGCCGGCAGCTCGCGGCTGAAGCGGTTATTGAAGACCAGGCGGTCCAGACCGGTTTGTTCGGGCGTAGCGCTCATGTGTTGACCTGTTTCTGTGGATACAGATTGTCGTTCAGGCTCAGTATAAACACCTCAACCATTCAAAACACCCCTGTAAGCCCACGAAAATTTTATGGTTTTGACCTTAACCGACAAAAGGAAATCGACCGGCGACAGCAGACAAAACACCGGTACCCGTTCACGCCTTGACAAAAAGACCGGGGACGCTGACTTGCGCAACTGATAGACTGGCCTGAATTTTCAGACCTATTCTTTCTAGAGACGTTCAGCAAGGTGCTTTTAACCCAGAATAATAACGCGGCGTCATCGGCGGTGATGCAAACCGGACGGATCAAGCGCGGTTATCTGACCGGGGGTGGTTATGAAACCTTTTCCGCCATTCACCAATGGCTGTTGTCCGAGGCTAAGATCAGTTTTGTCGGTCTGCAGCAAATAGACGATCGTTATTTCGATACGGCTGATTTTTCCCTGTTTCGTGCCGGTTATGCATGTTGCCTGCGGGAAACCATGGGCCAGTCGGCGGTTTGCGTCATCCCTGTCGATGCAGCGGGATTCAACCGGACCGATCAGCAGGGGCTGATGCAAAGACTCCCACAGGCACCCGAAGACGAGCAACTGATTATTCGGCATTTACCCGCCGGCGCGGTCCAACAGCTGTTGAAAAAAACGCTGGGTAAATCCACACTTGCTGCGCTGTTCGAGGCCCGTACTATTCGCCATCATTTTCAATTGACGGCAAAGCCCAACGCAAAATTCGCAAGTCTCGACAGCGTCACCATCAAGCGTCGTGGCATGCTTGCAAAGTGCGATTCGCGCTTGTCCTATAATGAATTTCTGATGGCCGCGGATGCCGCTTACGCGACGCAAATGGAGAACATCGCAACCGGGCTGGTGCAGAGGTTTAATGCGCAACCTGTTTGCAGCAATGTATTTCGTCGCGTTTTGCAAAGTAACGGCAGTCTGCTGAAAGTCCATGATGGCTCCCGTCGCGACACCCGTACCGCGCAATCCGGGCACGCGCTTTTTCGTGCACATATGCTGAACCAGCTCGATATGCTTGCCTACTGGCAGGCTGTTGCCGTGGAAGGGCTTGACGAGGAAGGTGTGCACGAGATGCGTATCGCAATCCGGCGTATCCGTTCGGCGCTGAAGACGTTCTCTCCCATGCTTGCAAAAGATGACCAGTCCCGTTGGCAGGCGGAATTTCGCTGGCTCGGCAAGCGGCTGGGTGGCGTGCGTGATCTGGACGTACTGGCCGGCTGGCTGGATGCACAAACAACGAGAGCCACGGAGCCGGACAAGCAGCAACTCGAACGCTACCTGAGCGACAGTACACGGCTTCGTCAACAGGCCCGTCGAGGCATGGTCGACAGTCTGGAAGGCGAGCGCTTTAGCCGATTGCTTGAATCATTCCGTCAATGGCTGGAGCAGGATCGGTGTTTCTTTTTGCATAACAGTCTGGCATACAAACGTCCCGATGCGCTGGCGGCGATTCTGCTGAAACGCGCCGTGCGCAAGGCGAACCGGAAACTTTCAGCATTGCATCGTGACTCGCCGGCTGATGCTCTGCATGGTTTTAGAATTGAATGCAAACGTCTGCGATACGCGCTGGACCTGCTTGAACCAATTGCCGAGGATGACTTCGGTCCGTTGATAAAAACCTGTAAAAAAGTCCAGAAAATACTCGGCGCGCATCAGGATGTGTGTGAATTTTCAAAACGTCTTGAATCCTATGCAAACAGCAAATTTGCCCTGCAGCACGGACAGGCGTTTATCTTTTATCTCGGACGTCTGCACGCCTCGCAGGAATCGATGATTGCCGGATACCGGCGGGACTTTTTTAAAATTCGCGGGCACGCGCAACGCAGCCTGAGCCACTTCGGATAAAATCACTCCAGGTTTCCCGACTGATCGCGTTCCAGTTTGTTATACAAGGTGCGACGTGAAATACCCAGAAATTTCGCCGCCTGGGAAATATTTCCGTCAAATTTCTCAATGGTGTTTTTAATAATCCTTTGCTCGTAAACGGCAACCCGCCGGCCCAGGGACTCGTCGCTTTCAGACGCGGCTTCCATCTGTTCGCCGATTTCCGGATCAAATCCGAGCGCGTAACGGCGTGCGTTGTTCTGCAGTTCGCGCACATTACCGGGCCAGTGATAACTGACCAGGCTGTCGTACAAGGAAGAGGTAATCGTTTTTGCCGATTCACCGAGTTCCTTGGCGTGCTGGAGGAGAAAATGCTGGAAAAGCAAGGGTACATCGTCAATGCGGTCCCGCAGAGGCGGGATATTCAGGCTGACAACGTTCAAGCGAAAATACAGGTCTGCGCGAAATTTTCCATGATCGGCCGCCTTGCTGAGAGAGGTTTTCGACGCCGAAATAACCCGGACATCGATTTCTTTCTCGTTGTTGGCGCCCAAGCGGGTAACGCGGCGTTCCTGTAGAACACGTAGTAACTCGGCTTGCATTTCCAGCGGCATGCTTTCGATTTCATCGAGAAACACCACGCCTCGGTCGGCAAACTCGAACTTACCGACGCGTTGGCCCGCCGCGCCGGTAAACGCACCCTGGGTATGGCCGAAGAACTCGCTGGATGACAGGCCGGCGGGAATGGCGGCGCAGTTGATCGGTACGAACTTCTCTTTGTTTCGGGGGCCGAGCCTGTGCAGGCAGCGTGCGACCAGCTCCTTACCGGTGCCGGATTCACCGTAGATCAGTACATCGACGTCGGCCGCGGCATACCGTTTGATTTTTTCGCGCAGGGCGATCATCGATGGCGTCGCGCCGACGATCGATCGTTGCAGGTCGCTTGAGTCGACCAGTTGATCACGGAGTTTGCGGTTGGCCAAAACCCTCTGGCGTTGTGTTTGCGCCTGATTGATCAGTGTGATCAGGGATTCCGGACGAAAGGGCTTTTCCAGGAAGTTGAAGGCGCCATCGCGCATCGCCTTGACCGCCATCGGGACATGGCCATGTCCGGTGATCAGAATGACCGGCAAATCCGCGTCGATGGCCTTGACCTTGCGCAATAATTCAAGCCCGTCCATGTCCGGCATTCTGACATCGGAGACGATGACTTCCGGACAGTCCTGCCTGATGATCGACAACGACAGCCGGGCGCAGGACTGGTCGGAGACGCTGAAGCCAGCCAGTTCGAGTGACTCCTTGATGCTGGCTCGGATCTCCGCCTCGTCGTCAATCAGTAATACCTGGGCCATATCAACTCCTCATGTATAAGGGGGCGGTGACGGAAAAGGTAGCGCCGCGGTTTGTATTATTGCGGACTGTTATCTGCCCGTGAAAGCGGCTGACGATTTCCTGCGCAATGGTCAGCCCAAGGCCGAGACCCCGCCCGGTTTCCTTGGTGGAGTAAAAAGGTTCGAAAATATTCGGCAGATCTTTTTCCGGGACGCCGGCCCCGTTGTCGCTGACTTCGATCAGTACCTGATGCGCCAGTTGTTGGGCACGAATGTCAATCCTGGCGTCGGGAGAATCCTCAATTGCATCCAGGGCGTTGGAGATCAGGTTAACGAATAACTGTTGGATCAGGATGCTGTCGCCATTGATATAGAGCTCTCCCGGCGGAAACTCGGTGCTGATAGAGGCGCCGCCTTTTTGTACCTGATCAGCCATGATCATACTTGCATCGGCAATGGCCCGTTGCACGGATACCGGGGCGGTATCCAGGTCATCGCCACGGACGAAGATCTTCAGTTGACGGATAATCAGGCTGATTCGGTCGGCGAGGTCCGAAATGTGGTCGAGTTTCTGGTCGGTATCGTTGTAGCGTTCCAACGACAGCAGTTGCCGCGCATTACTGATATAGGAGTGAATAGCCGTTAGCGGTTGGCTGATCTCATGGCTGAGTCCGGCGGAAAATCGTCCGATTGCAGCCAGCCTGCCGGCCTCGACGAGCTTTTGCTGGGTTTCAAGCAAAGCGGCATTGGTGTTTTGCAGGTCGCGCGTGCGTTCGGCGATCGCCGACTCCAATTTGTTGCGATTGCGTTGCTCGGATTCCAGCCGGCTGCGTGCAAGGTGCAGGCGTTGATAGATCGCAACACCGACAATGCCAACGCCGGCCAGCCCAAAGCCCGAGGCCAGCGTGCCCAGTAATGCTACTCTGGAGACTTTTTCGGTTTCGCTCAGAAGCATGACCGTCCAGTCCGCTTCGGGCATCTCGGCGGATAAAACCAGGTAATCGCGGCCAGCCTGATCTGTCGTGTTCTGAACCCGATAGATTTCGCTGTCGTTGTGTGTTTCGGATATCCGGTTTATTTGCAGCGGTTTGATGGCCTGCGCGTCCGGATAACGGCGGGTTGCAGTGATCCTGTCGATCTGGGCTTCGGTCAATTTGCGCATGGAACCGAACCGCCATTCGGGCTTGGTGCTGACAAAGATAACACCGTTACTGTCAACCAGCAGCAGCTCACGGTCTTTTGTCTGCCAGAGTTTTTCCAGGTGATCGACGCGCATTTTGATAACTACCGCGCCTATCGGTTTATTCGAATAAAAAACCGGGCTTGCAATATAAAAACCGCGCAGATTGCTGGATGTGCCGATGCCGAAGAAATTTCCGGTTTGCCCCTGTATTGCCAATTGAAAGTAAGGCCGGTAGGAAAAGTTCCGTCCTACAAAACTGTCAGGTTTTTTCCAGTTGCTGGCGGCGAGGGTCTCTCCATCGGCAGCCATCAGATAAGTGTCGAGTGCCCCGGTTGTCCGGTTGATTTCCTCAAGCTGGCGGTTGATCTGGTTTTGCGCGGCGGTGTTACCGGTCAACAGGTATTGGCGTAATTCCTTGTCGTTAGCCAGTACGCTGGCAATGATTTCAAATTGGGTTATTTCTCCGCGTAAACCGGAAACGACCAGTTCCAACGCGCTTTGCTGGGTGTTGCGCAGATTGCCGAGCAGGCCTTGTCTGAGGAAATAATAAACACCTGTCAGAGCGACGCAAAGTACGGCGAGTGACACGGCGGGCAGCATGAATTTATTCGCTGCTTTCATTGGTTATAGGCGACTCTAGTGATGCTGCATCGCACTGTTAACGGTAACTGAATATCCCGACTGGCGATGTTGCATTGCAGTATAAATAGGCTTATCTATCAGGCACTTAGTCTAGCAGATTATCTTGTGCAATTAATTTCACATGAAAAATTTCCCGCGTGCATGAATATTTACAATGCAGATAAAGCTCGCCTTGAATCCCTGTTAATGAGTTGATTATAAGCCCTTGAAAGTTCAGGAAACGGACGATTCCACCGCTGAGGTTTCGCCGGTCGTTGCCTGTGGCCTGAATGCTGCGGATAGTTCCATGTCCTGTAGTCGTGGTTTCGTCCCTTAACGAAAGCGCCAGCGGGTTCAAAACATCAGTCAATTATTTTTTGGAGGGAGTATGCGATTAAAAAACGTATTTCTGGCGACAGCCGCATTGTTTTTGGCGGCGAATACACCGTCGGTATTTGCTGCGTGTGATCAGGGAGAAATCGTGATCAAGTTCAGTCACGTAACAAACGCTGACAAACACCCCAAGGGGATAGCCGCGGCTTTACTGGCAACTCGCGTCAACGAGGAAATGAACGGCAAGGCCTGCATGGAGGTCTATCCGAACTCCACGCTTTATGATGATGACAAGGTGCTGGAGGCGCTGC
>JAGRHW010000146.1 GCA_020444765.1 Gammaproteobacteria bacterium
GGACGGGGATTTTACGCATGGAAGAAAGGCCAGCCGGTCAGAGAGGGCAAGCCCGATGACAACGCCGATCTCGGCGCGTTGGCCGAACGTCTGCTCAAACCGTTTCTTGACGAATGCGTAGCTTGTCGTGACGAGCAGATCGTCGCCGATGATGAATTGCTGGATGCCGGCATCATCTTCGGCACCGGCTTTGCGCCGTTTCGTGGCGGTCCCCTGCATTACCTGGAAAGCCGGTCCGCAAAACCGGCGGGCGAGAAAACATCATGAGCGATCAAACAATCAGACCCGTCGCCATCGTCGGCAGCGCGCGTATTCCGTTTTGCCGTTCCAATAGCGCTTACGCCGATCTGTCGAATCTGGATATGCTGAGCACGGTGTTACGCGGCCTGGTGGATAAATACGGCCTGCAAGGCGAAAAACTCGATGAGGTGAACGCCGGTTCGGTCATCACCCATTCCCGCGACTGGAATCTTGCCCGCGAGGCGGTGCTCAGCAGCGGTCTGTCGCCGCTCACGCCGGGGATGACGATGCAGCAGGCCTGCGGAACCAGCCTGCAGGGTGCGATGATCGCTGCGGCCAAGATTGCCAGCGGTCAGATCGACTGCGCGATCGCCGCCGGCAGCGATACGACCAGTGACGTGCCGATCGTTTTTGGTCGGAAATTTGCAAAACGTTTGGTGAGTCTTTCAAAAGCGCGCGATATCCGCTCGAAACTCGCCCAGTTCAAGGGTTTCGGATTGCGTGAACTGGCGCCTGTCGCACCCTCGGTCAATGAACCCAGAACATTGCTGAGCATGGGACAACACGCCGAACTGATGGCCCGTGAGTGGGCGATCGACCGCCAATCGCAGGATCAACTGGCGCTTGAAAGTCATCAAAAAGCGGCGGCCGCCTATAACAGCGGCTTCTTTGACGATCTGCTGGTCGAATGCGCGGGTGTCCTGCGGGACAACAATCTGCGCGAAGACAGCAGTCTGGAGTCGCTTGCGGCCCTGAAAACGGTGTATGACAAAACACCGCAAGGGACCTTGACGGCCGGTAACAGCACGCCATTGACCGATGGCGCGGCAGGTGTACTGCTGGCCAGCGAAGACTGGGCGCGAGAGCGCAATTTACCGGTGCTGGCCCGCTTGACCTGGTCACAGACCGAGGCTGTCGACTTTGTCGCGGGCGAAGGCCTGCTGATGGCGCCGACCGTGGCGGTCAGCGCGATGCTGCAGCGGGCAGGGCTTGCATTGCAGGATTTCGATTTCTATGAAATCCACGAAGCCTTCGCGGCCCAGGTGCTTTGTACCCTGAAGGCCTGGGAATCGGAAGAATACTGCAAGACCCGACTGGGTCTCGACAAGCCGCTGGGTTCGATAGAGCGGGCCAAAATGAATGTCCACGGCAGCAGTCTCGCGGTCGGGCATCCGTTTGCCGCGACTGGCGCGCGCATCATCGGTACATTGGCCAGGCTGCTGGATCAGAAGGGCAGTGGGCGTGGTTTGATCTCCGTTTGCACGGCCGGCGGTATGGGCGTGGCGGCGATTCTGGAAAAATAAACGATACCGTCGGATGATGGAACTTTTGTAGCGATTTACGGGGAAACCGATGATGACGATTGAGAACGAAACGATCCGGGTCCGAATGCATACAATCCTTGCGTTACGGTTTTTGTTCGCATTGTTTGCACTGACAGGATTTTCGCTGAACGCTTATGCCGAGGCCGATGCCGTCGTCTACGATCGCTATGCGCTGTCGGCCAGTGCCGAGACCGATATCGACAATGATCAGATGACCGTCGAAATGGTGGTCGAAGACGAAGACAAGGACAGCGCCGCGCTGGCCGATCGCATCAACCAGAACATGCTCTGGGCCTTGCTGCAACTGGAAAAATTTCCTGCCATCAAAAGCAGCACGCGCAATTACACCACGCGTCCGCAATACGAACAAAGCCATATCAGTGGTTGGCGCAGCTCGCAAACGCTGCAGTTACAGGGCTCGGATTTTGAGGAAATCAAAAATGCCATCGCTATCCTGCAGGAACGACTGATCGTGCGCTCCATGCATTTCGAGCCGCGCCAGCAGACCCGCAGGGAAATCGAAGATCGCCTGATCAGTGAAGCGCTGGAGGCTTTCCGGCAACGTGCCGAGCTGGTGCGAAACAGCATGCAGGCGGAAAAATTCCGGGTGATCAGCCTCAACATCAACACCAATGACTATGCTGGTCCGGTTTATCGCGACCAGGTCATGACCATGAGTACGCGCGCGGCGACCCCATCGGTAGCCGCCCCCGCGGTGGACGCCGGTACCAGCCGGGTACAGGTTTCGGTACACGGCGAAATACAACTGCAGTAAGTTTTCACTGCCGGGAAGCGGAACTGTCTGTTCTGTTTGCCAGGTAAATCTTAAAAGCCTGTCCCCTTGTTCCCGTCGTGCGGCGGGAATTCGTAACCCGGCACTTGTCAAACAAGTCGTGCTTCTACATCAAATCCTTAGCGATTCCTTTTATTGAATGTCAGCCGTTTTTTACGGTTTGCGGCTTGGTATTTGCAAGATCTGCCTGTTCAGGGAATGTGTACTTTTTCATGGATGAGAGAAACAAGTAACAAGAGTACCTGTTGATTGGGCAAGACTGAGAAAAAGTCATTTCCCGTTATTACAAGCACAAGAAGAATTTTTCTTGGGCTGATAACGGCGTTGTTGATGCAAGACCCATCCGTTTTTGCGGCGGACAGCGTCGATGCGTCCGCGCTCGCGCCGGAAAAACGTCTGTCGTCGACAGTACTGCAGTCAACCGCCGTCATACCGGAAACCAAAAGGCAATACAGCTCTGGTACGTCTGTCCGTAATAATCCTCTGGATTTCTCCGCTGCCATACCTGAAGTCTCGCCTGAATGGCTGCGACTGTTGAGAGATGCCGCAAAGCTGACGACTGCAGCGGATGAGGTCCGCTTGCCGGCCGCTTCGCCGGACAAGAACATACCGCTGCGTGATCTGATGATCAGCAAAAGTCTTCCAGTCACCGGAAATACGCCGCCTGTGATCCCGTCACTGGTGGAAGTCCCGGAGGACTGGCAAGTGACGGTGATTTCCACAAAGACGCCGGAAGATGCCGGCCCGCCTGCAGAAACAACCGAAGCGATTCCCCCAGACCGAGGCGACAAGCCGCAGGAAGCGGGCGCGCCGCCTGAAATCCGGGAAGTTCCGCTTAACCGGGCAATGAGCGGGATGTCTCAAAGTGCCGATCAAAGTGTCAACGCGGCCTTATCGGTTTTGGCTGTGACGCCTGCGCCAGGTGTCGAATCACAAGACAAGTCCGATTCCGTACCGGAAACTCCGGCAGACTTGCCCGAAGAGATGCCGGCCGAGCCGCAGACCGAACGTGAAAAATTTACCATCGATCCGCAAAAGCTTGGTTCCCTGAGCGCCTTGCCGCACCGGATCATTTTGAATGAACGGGAAGAAGGATCGCTCAGTGCCTTTGCAACGCCGTCGGGTGTGCTGATGCTGCCGTTGGCGCCGATTGCCGAGATTCTGGGTAACAGTGTTGTAATCGATGTGGCCGGTCAGAAAGTCAAGTATCTGCGTAGCCGCGATGGTGCGCATTTTGAGCTGGATACGGCCTCGGGCGAGGTGACCGCCAATGGCCGAAGTGTGGGTTTTTTGAACGAGGTCGGTTTGCTGGATCTCGAAACCGGTCTGTTTCCGGCCAATGCCGTGCAGGTTTTCAGCGGCTTGCGGATTGAGCGCGATGACGAACGACAATTGATTGACATGCTGCTCGACAAGCGTCTGCGTTATGTCACCGGTTTCGAGTTGTATGTCAACGGTGAGCAACTGCCTTATCTGAATCCGGAGCCGCGCTCCCTCGGACATGTATTATTGTTGCCTTTGCGGCCGATCGTCGAGGAGTTGGGCAGCCGTTTAAAAGTATCGGCCGATGGTAATATCGTGACGGTCGAACGTTATCAGGACAACGCCAAAATAGCCCTGAATCTGACTACCGGACTGGTTGAAGTTCAGGGCAAGCCGGTCGGTACGGTCGAGGACATGGCTTATGCCGATCGCTCGCAACTGCTGCTGCCCCGCGAGGCGATCGCAAGTCTGACCGGCACCTATGTCACGGTGTTGCCGGGCAGCCGGCGCATCGACGTCGATCTCGACGGCGAGCTGGCGCGCATTATCCATCCGGGCCAGAGCGTCAGGGAACGGGCAGCCTCCAGTCCGCCCAGTGTCGAATCGGTGGAAGCCTTTTATGACAGTGAGCATCGCGCCAGCACCGTGGTGCGTGGACACTACAGCGAATACAATCTGCGTTTTGAATACGAAACGCCGAACACGCAGGGCGAGGACGGTTTTACCCCCGAGTGGATGCAGTTGTTCGCCGAGTCGATCGATGGCTGGGGCCTTGGCATCGGCGATCACAATACGCATAAACGCGAACTGAGTGGCGTCAATGCCTCGCGTATCAAGGGTGGATATTTTTACAAGCCGGCGCGCGACGGTTTGTTTGTGGCGACGGCGGGCAAACCGCAGACAGGCTTCCGCGAACTGGATCAGGGCGATAGCGTACCCGTGTTCGACGGCGGTGTGGCCGGCTTGCGGTATTACGCCAACGGCGGGGATTTCGATGCCGGGCTTGCAGTGCGCGACAATGCCGAAGCGGGCGGCTACAAAGCGGCGGTCGGCAGTGCTTACAAGATAAACGATAATCCGGATTTCGTCCTCGGCGACCTGTATCAGCGGACCGAGTTTGCCGGCGGCCTCTATGAAGTCGGCGGGGATCAGTCTCTGGGCGGGCGCCTCGACTGGGATGGCAGGCTGGAACCCAGCGAGAAACTTTTCTTCTCCGCGCGCACCGAATACAACAGCTCCGAAGTGGTGGCCGGTGTCATCGACGAAGATACGCAAAATGTCAGTTACGAAAAATCGGTTGCTGATTTTCTCAATTACGGGGTTGGTTCCGGCTACCGGGTCAATGACGACCTGTCGTTCGCCGTCAATCACGGGCGCACGCTGCGTGGCGCTCTGGAAGGTACCCTGAGCGATGATATCGCCGAGTGGGCCGAATCCTCCAGCGTCGGCATGTCGCTACGACCTTTCGACAGCAGGCTGAGTCCGTGGACCTATTTCTCCTGGGAAAAAACCAGTCAGAGCAATGATGAAAGTGTCAGGCGGCTCAATGGTCAGGCGGTGTGGCGAATCGACAAATTCAATGTGCTGCTCAAACATGTCGACCAGCAGGCCGAGGACAGCGGTAAATCCTGGCTCACCAGTTTTGAGTTGTCGCGTGAGCCCTGGGTGCATTTTCTGCAGAAGCAGGCCAGTTTGCGTTTGTCGCCACGACTTAATGCCTGGAAGACGCGCGAAACCAGCAGCGCCAATATCGGTGCCTTGCTGTCCTTCGACAGCGGCGAATGGCTGGGCCGACGGACCAAGCTCGGAATGAGTTACGGTAAGAATCTCGGCGTGAAGTTGCTGGAAAATCCGGCGGCCGATGAGGATGAAACCGATTTCGAGGAAGGCGCCGATTATTTCAGTGCGGTGTTGAGCTGGCGTTTCAACAGATTGTTGAAGTTCACCACCAATTATTTCAGCGACCTGGACGGCCATGATGACACTTATGCAACCCTGACCGCCTATTATGAATTCAATCCGCCGCGGCATATAAAACAGACCAAGGAAAACGCCGGCCTGTTGAGCGGGCAGGTTTTTCTTGACGAAAACTTCGACGGCATCCAGCAGGAAAACGAGCAGGGTATTGCCGGTGCGCGGGTAAAAATCAGAGGAACCCGGGTGGGCTTGCAGGCCGATCCGAACGGCCGATTCACGATTCAGAATCTGCCGGTCGGCGTGTACCGGGTGGAAGCGGATATGAGCCAGATGCCGCTCGGCTATATCGGCTCGCCGGAAAATACCCCGCCGGTGCGAATCGGCGATGCCCTGATCAGCGAGCTGAAAATCCCGATCGTGCGCGGCAATCAGTTGTCGGGCGTTGTGTATGTCGACAAAAACAACAACGGCCAGCTCGATCAGGACGACCGGCGGCTGGAGAATATCGGCCTGGAACTGGACAGCGGCGAGGAAACTGCAAGTACGGCATTTGGTCAGTATACCTTTGATTTTCTGCCGCCGCGGCACTATACCCTGAGCGTGCAGTCCGATACGCTGCCGGACGGCATCAGTGTTGCCCCGGATAATCTGACGACCATCGATCTGCAGGCCGAGCAACGCAACCGCTTGCTGGTTCGTCTGATCGAACGCGATGACTTTCCGTAACGCGAGCGGCGCGATGAGATTCCAGATCGTGCTTGCAAGGCGAGGCCGAAAGCAGGCAAAATAGCGAGTTCGTCTATGGTGTCCTGCGTCGGCCCTCTCGCGACGATAAGCTGTGAACCCCGTCAGGCCCGGAAGGGAGCAGCGGCAGCAGTGGATTCGGGTGCCGGGATGTGGCTGGCGTGGGACGCCACCATTACATCGTAGCGCTTTCCCCTATATAATTTCCTGATGCATATACCCAAGCAGCATCACTCCGGATGAACTATCAGGTCCTCGCCCGTAAATGGCGGCCGCACCGTTTCGAGGATATGGTCGGTCAGGAACACGTGCTGCGTGCGTTGATCAATGCGCTCGACAACAATCGCCTGCATCATGCCTATCTGTTTACCGGCACGCGCGGTGTCGGCAAGACCACGATCGCGCGGATCTTTGCCAAAAGCCTCAATTGCGAGAAGGGCGTCAGCGCCAACCCCTGCGGCGAATGTGCCGCCTGCCGGGATATTGACGAAGGACGGTTTTTCGATCTGATCGAAGTGGATGCGGCCTCCCGCACCAAGGTCGATCAGACCCGCGAATTACTGGAAAACGTGCCTTACGCTCCGGCCAGCGGGCGCTACAAGGTGTACCTGATCGACGAGGTACACATGTTTTCCGATCACAGCTTCAACGCCTTGCTGAAAACCCTCGAGGAGCCGCCTGAACACGTCAAGTTTCTGCTGGCGACCACCGATCCGCAAAAAGTACCGGTCACGGTGTTATCGCGCTGTCTGCAGTTCAGTCTCAAGCGTTTGCCGGAACTGCAAATCAGTGAGTATCTGGCGGACATCATGGCGCGTGAGGAAATCGAGGCGGAAAAGTCCGCGCTCGCGCACATTGCCCGGGCCGCGGACGGCAGCATGCGCGATGCCTTGAGTCTGTTGGATCAGGCGATCGCCTACAGTCAGGGCAGTATTACGGCGGCCGGTGTGGAGAGCATGCTCGGCCGGCCGTCGCCGGACCGGGTGCTCGATCTGCTCGAGGCGCTTGGCGCCGGCGATGCTCAGAAAACCATGGCGCTGGTGTCGGTGTTTGCCGATTATTCGCCGGACTTTTCCGGCCTGCTGGCCGATCTGCTGTCGGTTTTGCATCAGATTGCTTTGTTGCAGGGCGTACCGGGCGCGCAGAATCCGGTCAGTTTCGATCCGCACCGGCTACATGAACTGGCGGTCAGGATCGCCCCTGAAGATGTACATCTGTTTTACCAGACCGGCCTGATAGGACGACGGGATATCGCGCTGGCGCCGGATATGCGCGAAGGGTTCGAGATGACGCTGTTGCGGATGCTGGCGTTTCGGCCGGTCAATGGAGAAACAGCCGCCGGTGAGTATCATGCACCGGCCAAGACTATCGCCGCGCAGGCAGCGCCGGCGCGGATGCCGCAGACCTCAGACAGCGCGCAGCCGCAAACCATTGCCGAGCCGCCGCAAGTGGTGGAGCCGGTTGTTGAGGAACCAGCCGCGCCGCTTAAATCGCCGAGTGATCACATGGCGGCCCTGAAGGCTTCGCTCAACGACGATAAATCCCGTCCCAAGGCTCAAAAAAAAACACCTGAAAAACCCGCTGAAGTAGTCAGCGAGCCGCCGCGAGTTGCGCCGACACCGCAGGCGGCACCCGCATCGCCTGCAAGCAAACCGGACTGGTCGAACGAAGACTGGCCGCAAATGCTTGGCAGCATGGACCTGCAGGGCATGCCGCTGGAACTGGCGAATAACTGTGTGTTGTCAGCAATTGGCGAGGATGCCGTCGAACTCGGTCTGCAAAAAGAATACGAAAGCCTGTTGCAGCCGGGTACGGTGCGCCAGCTCGAACAGGCGCTGGCGGGTTTGCTGGGCAAGCCCGTCAAGCTGCAGATGCAAATCCGCGAAGGCGAACTGGAGACGCCGGCGCGGATCAGACAGCGGCAGGCGGATTCCCGCTTACAGGCGGCGCGCCAATCGATCGAAACCGACCCGATTGTGCAAAAAATCTGCGGTCAGCTCGAGGGCGTGGTGCAGCTCGAAAGCATTCGGCCGATCGGCGAGTGAAGCATTGCCGAATGGTGGCGCTGCTGTGGTAAAATCGGCGGCGATTTTAGACAGGCTTTCAACCCGTTCCATCCGCACTCAAACGACTCAGGAGTACGCCATGAAAGGTGGTATTGGCAATATCATGAAGCAAGCGCAGAAAATGCAACAGGAAATGCAAAAGGCGCAGGAAGAAATCGCGCGCATGGAGGTAACCGGCGAATCGGGCGGCGGGCTGGTC
>JAGRHW010000147.1 GCA_020444765.1 Gammaproteobacteria bacterium
GCCTGGGGGCCGGGGCTGGCAATACGCCGGTCGAGGCTTTTGTCGCCGTCTGCGACCGCATGGGCATAGAAACCGGCTGTGATCTGTTCAAGCTGATGGACATGGCCGAAGACGTCATTGTGCCGATGATGGACCACGTGGTGCGCGTCGATCGCGAATCCCTGACCCTGGGGTTTGCCGGCGTCTATTCGACTTTTCTGCTGCATGCCAAGAAAGCGGCCGACATGTTCGGCGTGCCGGCACGCGACATTCTGGTCGAACTCGGGCGTAAGAAAATGATCGGCGGCCAGGAAGACATGATCGTCGATACCGCGATGACCATGGCCAAGGAACGCGGCCTCTTGAAGGACACATCGGTGGTATGAGCAGCCTGTAAAAACTCAAAGGCCGTGGAGGTGCAGCCGCCTCCAGGCTTGCAAACAATAAAAATCACGTCGCCGCTGGGCGAACGGATCATGACGAGGCATAACGAGGAGGAATTCAAGATGGCTATGAGAGGTGTTCTCCGTTTGGGAGAAGTGCAGATCCGCGTACTGGATCTGGCAGAGGCCAAACGTCACTACGGTGACCACATGGGCTTGCTGGAACAACTGACCGATGATAACGGCCTGGTGTATTACAAGGCCTGGGATGAAAAGGACCACCACAGCGTAGTGCTGCGGCAGTCGGATCAGGCCGGTCTCGATCATGTGGCGTACAAAGTCTATGATGACGCAACGCTTACCGCCTTGCAGGAAAAGATCGAGGCGTTTGGCATCGCGGTAGAAAATGTCGCCGCCGGTGTTTACCCCAAAAGCGGCCGGCGTTTAAAGTTTACCATCCCGTCCGGCCACGAAATGCACCTGTATGCGGAGAAGGAGCAGGTCGGTAATACGCTCGGGACACTCAACCCCGGCACCATCCCGGACGAAGGCGTGATTCGCGGCTTTCGTATCTACGGGCTTGATCATGTGTTTATTCTTGGTCCCAATATGTCGGAAAACATTCGCTTGTTTACCGAGGTATTCGATTTCGACTTGGCCGAAGAGCTGCTCGATCAGCCCGGCGGCGATCAGATACTGACTTTTCTGAGTTGTTCCTCACGTTCTCACGATATCGCCTTTGGCGTGCATCCCGAACCGGCCCATTTGCATCATGTCTCGTTCCGGCAGAATTCCACCCAGGACAATATTTGGGCGGCGGATCTGATGGGCAAATACGGCATTCGCGTGGAACACAATGACCGGCACGGCATCACTGCGGTGAAAACCGTGTATTACTTCGATCCGTCCGGCAACCGTAACGAAATTTTCTGCGAAGGGCACACACGCTATCCCGACAGCCCGAAACTGACCTGGACCATGGATCATCTCGGTCTCGCGGCATTCAGCCAGTCGCTGCATGTGCCCGAGAGCTTTCTCGGTTCGGTGACCTGAGCACCGCACGGTGAGCAGGCAGGAACTGGCCGTCGTCGTCGGCGCGGGCGCGTTTGGCGAACCCATTATGGCCCGCCTGGCAGAGCAGGGGCTCGGCGTGGTGGCGGTGGCCCGTACATCGGCGACGCTGGAAAAACTGGCGCAGCGCATCGACGGGCTCATCCCCTGTACCGCGGATCTGTCGGATGACGTGGCCATCGAGACCATCGCCGCCGTGCTTGACCGCCCGGTGCGTATGGTCGTTCACGGGCCGGGGGTGGCGGTAGCCGGCGGAATCAGCAATGCGCCGATCGGCGCGCTGATCGACGCCGTCAATATCAAGGTGGGCGGTTTATTGCGTTTGGTGCGCGCCGCCGATGCGCGATTAAGCAAAGGCTCCCGACTGGTTGCCATCGGCGGACACTACGGGCTGGAGCCGACCGCCTATGCCGCCGCAGCCGGCATCGCCAATGCCAGCCTGCCCAATGCCGTGCGTCAGCTCAGCCAGGCCTATGGCCCGCGCGGTATAACCGCGCACCTGATCGCGCCCGGACCGGCCGATACCGAACGCCTGCGCAAGGTAGCTAAAACCCGCGCCGAACAACGCGGGTTGAGCCTCGATGCGGTGCTCCAAGAAATGCAAGCCGAGTCATCTCTCGGTGCCTTTACCACGCCGGAACAGGTGGCCTGGGCCGTCAGCCTGTTGCTGGCGCCGGAAGCCGATGCCATGACCGGCTCCACGCTGATGCTCGATGCCGGTCGGCGGCGCGGTTTGCCGTGATTATCAGACGCTCAGGAAAAGGGAGATAAGCCATGCCTGTTGTGACGTTTCATTTGACGGAAGGGTATTTCACCGACGAGCAGGCTAAAAGACTGCTGGTCAGCGCGGCGAATCTCTACGCCGAGGTGCTGGATGCGCCGATGGAGCGCATTCGCGCCTTTGTGACGCCGCATGCTCCGACGCATTGTCTGGTCGCCGGTCAGCTGGTGAGCGAAGGCCGTCAGCATGCTCCGTATTTTGAATTTATCGTGCTGGATGGCCGGCCACTGAGTCAACGGCAACGCTTGATGGCCGGTTTTACCGAGCTGGCTGCCAGCATCCTGGGCGTCGAGCCAGCCGTGATACGCGGCCAGTGTATCCGGGTACGTCCTGAAGAATGGGGGATCGGCGGCGTGCCGGCCAGTGTGCTGCGGGAGACGGAAATTCAGAAACGCAAGGATGAAGCGGCGGCCGGATCCTGAATCACGGCCCCAGAGGAACAGCGTTGAAATATCAGATCCTCATTGAGGATATAGATGTGAGTTATGTCTGCGACGAAAGTGAATCCGTCTTGCAAGGCATGACCAGGCTTGGCAAAAAAGGTATTCCCGTAGGTTGCTGTGGAGGCGGTTGCGGCATCTGCAAAGTGGAGATTACCCGGGGAGAGTACAGCGGCAAAGTCATGAGCCGTGCGCACATCGGTCCGGAAGACGAACAACAACGCAGGGTGCTCGCCTGCCGGGTCTGGCCGCGTAGCGACCTCAGGCTGCGGGTGCTCGGCAGGATGAAAAAAAACGTGATAAAAAACTAGCGTTGTAAAAAACGCACATCGATAAACGTTTCTGCGATGAGACCACCGGTGTTTCATCGGCGGGAACGTCGCGCGTACCGCTGTCCGGCGGTGCCGGTAAGGAGTTTTGTTGTTTTAAAAAAGTTCCTGACTTGTATATTTGTCAATTCACATCTCTTTTTAATACCACCGTCAGCAATATGGCGTGTCATCAATGTTGCCATCTCTGACTTGCATTATACCTTTAAGGTATCGTTTGTTTGGATTATTAGTATTGGACGGTAATTCTACTGGTCGATTAATCTTCAGAAAGCGTCAATGACGTAATGAAAAAATACCTGCTGGCTCACCCGGCGTGGGCATTAATAACGATAAGTTGCACCAGGAGGAAACCATGAAAAAGCGTCCCTGTAATCCGGGATCCCGACGAGCCGTGCTGCCGGCAGTGGCAGCGGCCACGATGGCGATGACTGGAACCGCCTCGGCTTTCCAGATTAATACTGAAAATACCGATATTCGCATGTCGTGGGACAACACTGTCAAATACAGCGCGGGCTGGCGTGTGCGGGATGTGGATTCGAGTGTCGCCGACAATTCCATCGGTCCGCAGGCCAACACCAACGATGGCGATCTTAATTTCGATCGCGGGCTGATTTCAAACCGTCTTGATCTGTTGTCGGAGTTTCAACTGCGATACAAGCGCAATATGGGCTTGCGTGTCAGTGGTGCAGCCTGGTACGACCAGGTTTATCACGACTCAAATGACAACCCTGGCGAGCTTGGTGGTGCCTTGGTCAATCAGCGCTCCGAGCCCTATGATGAATTCACCGACGAAACCCGTGAGATTCATGGCGGCAAGGCGGAAATTCTCGATGCTTTCGTATTCGGCAACCTGGCGCCGGGCGATATGAGCCTGAATCTCAAGGCGGGTCGTTTCACGCAGCTTTACGGCGAAAGCCTGTTCTTCGGCAGCAACGGTATTGCAGGCGCCCAGACACCACTGGATCTTGCGCGTGCCTTGTCTGTGCCGAATTCCCAGTTCAAGGAAGTGGCGCGACCGGTCGGCCAGTTGTCGGCGCAGTTGCAGGTTAATCCGCGCGTGACCCTCGGCGCCTATTATCAGCTTGAATGGACCAAGTCGCGTATACCGGCGGCCGGCAGTTATTTCAGTTTCGCGGATTTCGTGGATGACGGGGGCGAGACCGTTATTCTCGGGCCCGATCAGGTGGTTTTCCGCGGTGATGACATCGAAGCCAAGGATGACGGGCAGGGCGGTGTGCAGGCGCGATTCAAGGTCGGCGACAGCGAGATCGGACTGTATTACGCGCAGTTCCACGACAAAATGCCCCAGTTTTACCTGCGTCCCGGTGTCAACGTGCAAGAGGGAAGCATCGGCGATTACGTGATGGTATTTGCCGAGGATATCAAGGTGGTCGGCGCCAGTTTGAGTACCCTGGTGGCGGATGCAAACGTGGCGATCGAAGTGTCAATGCGCGAGGACATGCCCCTGGTCGCCAGTGGTAACGCGGTGATATTGCCGGGTAATACAACGGCTGATGGTGGTTCGGAGTCTGCTTTCCCCAGAGGGCGTACGGCGCACGTAAATCTTTCAGCGATTAATGTGTTCGGGGCCAGTCCGCTCTGGGATGGTGCGACGTTTATCGGTGAGCTTGCATTCAACCGCCGGCTTTCAATCAGTGAGAACGACGATCAACTCGACCCCCTGGCGACACGCGATGCCAGCGCCTTGCAGTTTGTTTTCTCTCCGGAATATTTCCAGGTCAAACCCGGCCTCGATCTGCAGGTACCGATTGGTGTGAGTTACGGGCTTGCTGGACGCTCCTCGGTTAACGGTGCACTGTTCCCGTCGGAAAAAGGCGGCAATGTGTCGATCGGTATCAAAGGCGATTACCAGCGAACCTGGCAGGGCAGTCTCAACTATACCCACTATTTCGGTTCGTCCGGCTCGGTGATCCTCTATGACACCGATGTGCCCGAGCTTTCCTACAAGAATTTTCACGGCGACCGGGATTTTGTTTCCCTGTCGATCCAAAGAACATTTTAGACAGTTTATAAAATGCAACTCTGGAGGATGTTATGATAAAAACAATACTATCGCTGGCTCTGGCTGCCACATTTGCTACATCGCCGCTAATGGCTGCGGTAAGTGAGGATGAAGCCGCGGCGCTCAAGACGACGCTTACTCCGCTAGGTGGTGAAAAGGCCGCTAATGAGGATGGTAGTATTCCGGCCTGGGCAGGCGGCCACACCGAGTCGGTTGCCGCGCCCGGCGTGGGGGAAATTCCGGGGGAGCTTTTCCCGGATGAGAAACCCCTGTTCCAAGTGACGGCTGCCAATGCGGCTGAATACGATGCCCTGCTTTCGGAGGGCAGCAAAGCTCTGCTGAAAAAATTTCCCGATACTTTTCGTCTCGATGTGTATCCGACGCACCGCACGTCAGCCGCGCCGCAACGGGTTTACGATAATACCGCGCTGAACGCGACCCGATGTGAAACGACAGACGGCGGTTATTCATTGAAAGGCTGCGCAGGCGGTATCCCATTTCCGATTCCCAAGGCCGGTGTCGAAGTCATCTGGAATTATCTGCTGCGTGTCGAAGCGCCATCGATCGAGTACCGTTTCAAGAATATCGTCGGTAATGCGGATGGCTCGCATACGCTGGCAACCCGTAACGATATCTCCTTTCAATACCCGCCGTATTATGAAGATACCACGCCGGATAACTGGTCGGGTGAATATGCGATACTCCGCTTCAATACACTTGAGCCGCCGTTCAAAGCCGGTGAATCACTGGTTATACGTGACAGCATCGATCTGAAAAACGCACGTCAGGCCTGGCAGTATCTGGTGGGACAGCGTCGCGTGCGCAGGGCGCCCACCGTGTCCTACGATACGCCGGACTTCGTTGCATCGGGTGCCAACTACTTTGATGAGGTGCAGGGTTTTTTCGGTCAGATCGACCGCTATGAATGGACCCTGGTGGGTAAGCAGGAAATGCTGATTCCCTATAATACAAATGGTTTTATCGCAGCCAAAACCGATGAGGCTATAGGCGAGCGACATCTCAATCCGGATAAAGTACGCTGGGAAAAACACCGCGTGTGGGTTGTCGAGGCCAATGTTGCACCCGGCAAGCGTCACGCTGTACCAAAACGTCGTTACTACTTCGACGAAGACACATGGCTGATTGCTTTGATGGATGGTTATGATGCCGAAGGCAAATTATGGCGCACCAGTCAGATCACACCTTTTGTCGTGCCTTCCATCCCGGCCACGCTGATGAAAACGGCGACCGTTTTCAATTTGCAAGCCGGTACCATGAGTGTGATTCAGTCGCTCAATGAAGAAACCTTTAAAGTTGTTTCCCGTAAACCGGAAACCTTCTTCACGGGCGATGCGGTAGCGGCTGAAGCAGTTCGCTGATATCCCGGCAGCCCTGCGGCGTCGTTGTCGCCGCAGGGTCAGTCCAGACGAGTAACTTACAATGGCTATCATGAATTTACCGTGCCTGAGCCGGATTCCCGGAAGGCGCCTGTTGCCTTTTTGCCTGTTGTTTGGCCTGCTGAACACGGCCGACGGCGCCATGGTGCCCGATCTGCTTGAACAACCCGCCCAGCTTAGCAAAGACGCCGGACACTCTCTGCAGCTGGCCGTGGCGGCCGCCGGTGACCGGTTGGTATCCGTGGGTGTGCGTGGGATTGTATTATTGTCGGACGATCAGGGACGCAATTGGCGGCAGGCCGATCAGGTGCCAGTCAGCGTCGCGTTGACGGATGTCGATTTTGTTTCCGCAACGCACGGTTGGGCTGTCGGGCACAGCGGTGTGGTGCTGGCCAGCACGGATGGCGGCAATACCTGGCAGCGTCAACTCGATGGTCAGCAGGCAGCGACTATTGTGCTCGATGAAGTCAAGGCCCGACAGGCCAAAGGTGTGGAGCTTGGTAAATATGAGTTGAGCGATGCCGAGCGCCTGGTCGAGGAAGGGCCGGACAAACCGTTTCTGGCGGTCGACTTCCAGACCGAGCAGCGTGGTTACGTGGTTGGCGCCTACGGGCTGGCGTTCTATACCGACGATGGTGGCGCGAGCTGGCAGTCACTGATGGGGCGGATACCCAATCCGCGCGGTAAACATCTCTATCAGATTCGTAGCAATGATGCGGATCTGCTGATTGCGGGAGAGCAGGGCGCGCTGTTCCGCTCGCATGATGCGGGCGACTCTTTCCTTGAAATTCAGACGCCTTATGAAGGCACATTCTTCGGTGCCTTGGAAACAGATCATAACCGTCTGCTGGCGTATGGCTTGCGCGGCAATGCCTGGCTGAGTACTGACGACGGGGCAAGCTGGCAACAGATCGAGATCGATCAGCAGATATCGCTACCGGATGCAACCCTGATGGCCGATGGGTCGGTGATCCTGGCCGACGAAAGCGGACGTCTGCTGCGCAGTACTGACGGCGGACAAGGCTTTGCGGTCATGAATCTGCCGGCCCAGAGTGGTTTGACGTGCGTGTTTCAGGCGCCCGATGGGGCGCTGGTGATCTCCAGCGCCCGTGGTGTAACGCGATTTGAAATTTCCCCGGACCTGACGGAAACAAGCCATGAGTAGTGTACCGCTCCCCCCGACTGCATCGGCGATCGAGAGTTTGCAGGATTTCGATCTGCGTTCCGGCTCCTGGCTTGAGCGTCTGCTGTTCAACAATCGTCTTGCCGTGCTTGTATTTTGTCTGCTGGCGACGGTCTTCTTTGCCTATCAGGCGACCGGCCTGTCGCTCAACGCTGCTTTCGAGAAGATGATCCCGACCAAGCATCCTTATATCGTCAACTTTCTCGAAAACCGCAGCCAGCTGGCGGATGTGGGTAACAGTCTGCGCATCGCAGTGGAAGCCGTCGATGGGGATATTGTCGATGCGCAATACCTTGAGACGGTTCGCGGGCTTGCCGATGAATTGTTTCTGCTGCCCGGTGTGGACCGCCCCTATATGAAGTCCCTGTGGGCGCCCGCCGTGCGCTGGACCGGCGTTACCGAGGACGGCCTGGATGGCGGTCCGGTCATTCCGGATGACTATGACGGCTCCGCCGAAAGTCTCGAACAGGTGCGGCTGAATATCGAGCGTTCCGGCGAGATTGGCCGGCTGGTGGCGGCCAACTTCAGATCGAGCATCATTCTCGTGCCGCTGCAGGAGCGTCTGGCCGATACCGGGGAACGTATCGATTACCATGCCTTGTCGCAACGCATCGAGGAGCTGCGCGATAAATACAGCTCCGATACCGTGCGCATCTATGTGACGGGCTTTGCCAAGGTGGTGGGGGATCTTATCGACGGCCTGCTGCAGGTGCTGGTTTTCTTTGCTGTGGCGATTGCTATCTGCACTGCGATTCTGTTCTGGTATACCCGCTGTCTGCGCAGCACTTTTCTGGTCATGCTTTGTTCGCTGATCGCGGTGGTGTGGCTGTTTGGTCTCTTGCCCACTCTCGGTTATGAGCTGGACCCTTATTCGATCTTGGTGCCGTTCGTGGTTTTTGCCATCGGTATGAGTCACGGCGCGCAGAAGATGAACGGCATCAT
>JAGRHW010000148.1 GCA_020444765.1 Gammaproteobacteria bacterium
GGTCTTTATACTGCAATGGTGACACCGATCGTGGCGGCCTTGTTCGGTTCTTCGCTGCATTTGATTTCCGGCCCGACGACGGCGATTTCAATTGTCGTGTTCACCACCATCAGTCCGTATGCGGAACCCGGCAGTCAGGAATTCATTTCCATGGCGCTGACCATTACCTTTCTGGCAGGTCTGTACCAGCTTGTGTTCGGCCTGGTGAGGATGGGAGTGCTGGTCAATTTTGTTTCGCATACCGTGGTGGTCGGCTTTACCGCAGGCGCCGCGATATTGATCGTGACCAGTCAGATCAAGCATGTGCTGGGCGTGGATATTCCGCGCGGCGAGTCGTTCCTGCACACCTGGATGGATATCTGGTTTTTACGGGGCGACGTCAATTATAACGTCTTCGCGGTCGCCGCGATCACGCTGGTGACGGCGTTGGCGATCCGGCGGTTCGTGCCGAAGATTCCACCTCTGTTGACGGCCATGGTGGTCGGCAGCCTGGCGGCAATCGCGCTTGGCGGAACCGACAACGGCATCAAGCTGGTCGGTGAGATTCCAGCCCGCTGGCCGTCGGTGACGACTCCTGATTACTCCCTGGCGTCAATCAAGTTGCTGGCGCCGCAGGCTTTTGCCATCGCACTGCTGGGGCTTATCGAAGCCGTGTCGATCAGCCGCGCCATCGCCACCAAGTCCAATCAGCGGATAGACGCCAATCAGGAATTCATCGGCCAGGGCCTGTCGAATATCGTCGGCAGCTTTTTGTCCAGTTACGCCGGCTCCGGCTCTTTTACCCGATCGGGGGTCAACTACGCGGCCGGTGCGAAAACACCGATATCGGCCTTGTTCGCGGCGTTTTTTCTGGTGCTGATCGTTATGCTGGTCGCGCCTTTTACCGCCTATCTGCCGGTTGCGGCCATGGGCGGCGTGATTCTGGTGGTGGCCTATAATCTGATCGATTTCCACGCGATCCGACATGTTCTGCACTCGAGCAAATCCGAAACCGCGATCCTGCTGACCACCTTTTTTGCGACGCTGTTTCTCGAACTCGAATTTGCCATTTATCTCGGTGTCCTGTTGTCCCTGGTGCTGTTTCTGGCCAGAACCTCGACGCCGGATATCGTCAGTCTTGCACCGGACTACGACGATGAGAACGGCAAGCAGACGCTGGTCGATATCCGTGTCAAACCGCTCAATCAATGTCCGCAGGTGAAAATAATCCGTATCGATATGTCAGTTTATTTCGGTTCGCTGAATCACATTCAGACACGTATCTCGCGGATTGTCGAAAACGAGAAAATCTACCATATTCTGATTCTCGGTTCGGGCATCAACTTTATCGATCTGAGCGGTTCGGAAATGCTGGCAGCCGAAGCGGAACGGCTTGAACGTCTGGGCGGCGGGCTGTACTTCGCTTCGCTCAAACCGAGCGTCTATGACTTTATCGGGCGCAGTAATTTTATTGTCAAGGTTGGCAACCGGCATTTTTTCGATCAGAAAAAACATGCAATCCGTGAGATCTACAAACATGTCGATAAGGATATCTGTGCCAACTGCAAGGCGCAGGTCTTTCTCGAATGCAAGTAGCCCCGACAGACTGATTGTCGAAAAAGCCGGTCAAGCTGCCGGCTTTTTTTTCGTCTGTCCGAACTGTGGTTAAAGCCCGCACCCCGATGTGATAAATTCGACGCTGTTTCGTTTTGCAGGGAATTCGCCATGAGTCTTACCAACCGACAGATTCTTCTTGCCACGCGTCCCGCGGGGATGCCGATTTCGACCAACTTCTCGTTCGTGCAAACGGAAGTGCCGACGCCCGGTGAAGGCCAGATACTCGGCAGAACGATCTATCTGTCTCTGGATCCCTATATGCGCGGCCGGATGAACGAAGGTAAATCCTATTCGCCGCCGGTGGGTATCGGCGAGGTGATGATCGGTGGCACGGTCAGCGAGGTGGTGGATTCGAAGCATCCGGGTTTCAGCATAGGCGATATCGTTCTCAACGAAAACGGCTGGCAGGATTACGCGGTTTCCGATGGTGAGGGCGTGCGCAAGCTCGACCCTGGTTTTGGGCCGCTGTCCAATGCGCTCGGGGTAAGCGGTATGCCGGGGCTGACTGCTTATGTCGGTCTGTTGGATATCGGCAAGCCGAAAGCGGGCGAAACCGTCGTCGTCTCATCGGCGGCCGGTGCGGTCGGCTCGGTGGTCGGACAGATCGCGCGAATCAAGGGCTGCCGCGTGGTCGGCGTTGCCGGTTCGCCGGCCAAGTGCGACTACGTCGTCAAGGAGCTCGGTTTTGACGACTGCATAAACTACAAGAGTGACGGCTTTGTCGCGCAATTGCAGAATGCCTGTCCGGACGGCGTGGATATTTACTTCGAAAGCGTAGGCGGGCGGGTCCTCGAAGGCGTGACCGGTTTGCTGAACGTGGGCGCGCGAATCCCGCTTTGCGGCATGATTTCCTATTACAACCTGAGAGAGCTGCCGCCGGGTCCTGACCGGACTCCTCTGTTGATGCGCAGTTTGCTGATCAACCGTGTCTCCCTGCAGGGTTTTATCGTGTTCGATCATTTTCATCGGCAGGCGGACTTTCTCAAGGATATGCAGGCCTGGTTGGCAAGTGGCGATGTCGTTTATCGTGAAGACGTGGTCGACGGGCTGGAAAATGCGCCTGAGGCTTTCAAGGGTATGCTGATGGGCAAAAATTTCGGCAAACAAGTCATCCGTGTCGCCAGGGACCCGTTTGCCGGATGACTATGAACACTTTCGAAATAGATCGAGAACCCGTCGAGCTTTACAAATTGCTCAAATTCGAAGGTCTGGTCGGCAGCGGTGGTGAGGCCAAACATCTGGTCGCCGACGGCCGGGTCACGGTTAACGGCGAGCTTGAAACACGCAAGCGTCGGAAAATCATGACAGGCGATGAAATATGTGTCGATGGCGAGCGCTATCGGGTCGAAAGGTCTCCCGTGTTCGTCAGTCAGATGGAGCCGGACTGACGGCGTATCCGCTTCAGCAGGCGTAAATCCGAAACCTCGCGGCCTCCTCGAGCCAGGCCGGGTGTGAGATGTTTCACCCAACGGGTACGGAATGATGGCCTCTTGACGGGATCTTTACATTTTACTGACGTGGCTTGACGCTGTGCTGGCTACAATCTCTTCAGTAAAGATTCCTGATACGGAGATTTCCATGACCAATATCCTGCTGGCCGATGACGATACGGTGCTTGCCGAGTTGCTGAAGGATTACCTGTCGGCCGAAGGCTTTACTGTCACTTATGCCGAGGATGGCCAGCGTGCGTCCGATTTTGCCAGCGAGCAGGACTTTGATCTGATCGTTCTGGATGTCATGATGCCGAAGAAAAACGGATTCGATACCCTGCGCGAGATCCGTCTTCATCAGAATACACCGGTGCTGATGCTGACTGCGCGGGGCGATGATGTGGACCGGATCGTCGGTCTGGAAATGGGCGCCGATGACTATCTGCCGAAACCGTGTAATCCACGCGAACTGGTGGCGCGTATCCGGGCGATACTCCGGCGGACTTCGCAGTTACCGAACGGCAATTCCCTGCTGAAAGTCGGGGCGGTCGAACTGTCCCGGGCGGACCGGACCGTGACGCTGGATCATCAGCCCGTCGAGCTGACCAGCACCGAGTTTAATATTCTCGACGTGCTGATGGAGGAAGCCGGGCAGGTGGTTGAAAAGAACGATCTTTCCCTCAAGGCGCTGGGTCGAAAGCTGACTGCCTATGATCGCAGTCTGGATATGCATATCAGTAATTTGCGAAAAAAACTCGGGCGCGGTGAAGACGGCGGCGAGCCGATAAAAACTGTGCGCGGCGTCGGCTATATGTTCACCATGCCGGCCAGGCGGCCTTAAATTCGGTGGGAAGACTTTTCTGGAGAATCTTGCTGGTCGTCCTGATCAGTAATGCCCTGGTATTCCTTGCCACGATTCTGATCGGCAATCTGTTCCGTCAGGAGCCGCCCTGGGAAAAAGCACATATAGCCGAAACCTATCAGCTTGCTGAAAAAGCCGTGTCGGTTTACGAATCGAAGGGGCAGGACGATTTGAAAGCGTTTCAAGCCGATCTGGGAAAAAAGCGTCATTCGCGGTTTTTTTTACTAGATCAGAATCGCGTCTCCCTGGGACGGAAGTTACCGGAAGAAATCGCCGAGCAACTTGACTCACTGCCGGCCTTTATCCGGCCCTTTGAAAACAAGGCCGGGCGTTACTCGATTTATGCCGTACCGGTCGCCGGCACTTATGACCGGCGCTATTATTTTGTGGCCACTTTCGCACTGCCGCCGTTTGACAGACACCCGGGTGGCAGATTTGATTTCCGTTTTATCTGGGTGATTTTAGGGATTGCCGTCAGCAGCGCCCTGGTCGCCTGGCTGATCAATCAACCGCTGCGTGAGTTGCAAAAGACAACCCGTCAACTCGCTGAAGGCAAGCTCGATACGCGGGTCTCGACGTCACTGGAGAAACGCCGGGATGCGATTGGTGATCTGGCGCGCGAATTCAATACCATGGCGGAGCAGGTTGATTCGCTGCTGTCGTCCCATAAACGGCTGTTGCGGGATGTCTCGCATGAACTGCGCTCGCCGCTGGCGCGCATGCAGGTAGCCCTGTCGCTGCTCGAACAGCGCAGCATGGAAGCGCCCGGTAAGGAACAGCAACGCATACAACTTGAAATCGAACGGCTCAACGCTCTGATTGGGCAGATCATTACTCTGTCGCGGCTTGACAGCGGCGCGGAACATCTTCGCCCGGAACCGCTGGATCTGGTGGCCATGGTGCGGGATCTGATCGAAGACGTGCGCTACGAACACAGTCATGACGACAGGCAGATGTGGTATAGCGGTCCGGACAGCCTGACCCTGTCGGCGGACCCCCTGCGTCTGCAAAGCGCGATAGAAAACGTCCTGCGTAACGCGATGGCTTACACCGCCGATAATACAAGCGTGACTGTGGAGGTTTCAGCTTCGCCGACGCAGTGCGAGATCGTTGTCACGGACCATGGCCCCGGCGTACCGGAACAGGACCTGTCGCGCATATTCGATGCCTTCTACCGCACCCAGGACGCCCGTGAAGAAAAAACCGGCGGTACTGGGGTTGGACTTGCCATATCGCGGCGGATCGTGGAGCTCCACGGTGGACTGATCCGTGCCGAAAACATGTCCGGCAATGGTTTGCGGATTGTTATTTCCCTGCCGTTACAAAACGCCTGAGCAGACTTTTACACTAACTTTACCCTGGTCTGACACAAACTGACTCGGGAATCCCGATAATAATCAGCAAGAGTTTTAAAACTCTTTTGATTATTCATACTGGAGATTATCGATATGAAACGTAAAACAGTTATTGCCGCTATCCTGGCTACCGCGACTATCGTGGCGTTGCCGGTCATCAGTCACGCGGGAAATCGCGGTGATTGCGAGCGACCGGGGCATACCATGCACCGCGATGGCGGCATGGGTAAACAAGGTGGCATGATGCAGGAGCGTGGCTTCAATCGTATGGCCAAAAAACTGGATCTGAGCGACGAACAAAAAAACCGGATCGAGGAAATTCTCACCGGCAACCGGGAAAACAGCGCCGACATCCGTGAACAACTGATGGAAAACCGCAAGGCAATGCGGGATCTCGATCCAGGCGCGGCCGACTACGATGCTAAAGTCGAGGAGCTTGCAGCCAGTGGTAGTGAGCTGCACAAGCAGATGACGCTTGAACGGGCCTCCATGCGCAAGCAGATCAATGAGGTCTTAAACGATGAACAACGCGATAAAATGTCTTCATTTCAGGAAAAACGGGGAAAGTTCCGCGAATAAAGGCTGATGATGTTCAGCTTTGCCTGTCAAAGTCCGGCGAAATCGCCGGACTTTTTTTTGGCCGGTTCTTTTCGCTCAAAGCCGTTCGAAATGCGCGTGATTTTTATACAGAAAGTAAATCGGAACGGAGGTCAGAAAAAGCGCCAGGGCGAGAACCAGCATCGACCATTCGAGCCCCAGCCAGCGTATCGGCATATTGAATTGCGTCAGCAGCATGCCGAGACAGAACAATGCGCCAAGCGTCGGCAGGACCGGAAACCAGCCGATATTGAGTGCCAGTTTCGAGGCCCAGGAGCGGGCCGGCCGGATGACGTGACGTTGTTTGAAGCGCAACAGGATCAACGACATATTGACCGCGAAAAACACCAGAAAGATACCGACATTGGTCAGATTGGCGACATCACCGAGCGAGCCCAGGCTGGTAAAAAACACCGACAGCAGAGCAACTGTCAGTATCGCGTATTGCGGTGTCTGATTGCGCGGGTGTATTTTCGCCAGGGCCGCAGGCAGGGTTTTCTCCCGCGCCATGCCGAACAGCATGCGCGAACTGACGATCATCAGCACCAGCACCGTGTTGGCGGTTGCGAACAGCGCGACGACCGTAAACAGCAGACCGCCGATCGGGTTGTCGAGCGCGGTGCTGACGACCAGCGCCAGGGGACCTTCGCCTGGATTGCCGAGGTGGGCGGAAGCGGCCAGTTGTTCGGCGGATACCACACTGACGGCAACGATGGCGATCAATACATAGATGACGGTTGTGATTAACAACGACAGCAGTAGCGCCAGCGGTACGGTGCGGGTGGCGTCTTTGGTTTCCTCGGCGATATTGGCGACGTCCTCGAAGCCGAGATAGGCGAAAAAGATCAGCGCGCTGGCAGCAAAGATCGGATGCCAGAAGTCACTGCCGGTGGGTACATCGCCGTGCAGATTGGTCCAGATATCGACTTCACCGATAAACGGCAGTCCGATAGCGATCACAAACAACAGACCAAAGGTTTCGACCAGCGTAAAGACGGTGTTGACGCGGGCGCTTTCCTCTATGCCCTTGAAGTTGAGCAGGGCCGCCAGCACTATGACCACGTTGGCAATCAGCACCGGATTGACATCCAGATAGAGCTTGAAATAGGTCGAAAATCCCAGGGCTACCGCGGACACGCTGATAACGCCGGTGACGACAGTTGTATAACCGATGATAAACGCCAGCAGGTTCGATCCGCTGCCGTGCTTGACGTAAACGAACTCCGCCGCGCTTTTCGGAAAGGAGGCGCTTAATTCCGCATAAGACAAGGCCGAGCAGGCGGCGATCAGAGCCGACACCACAAAAGCTATCCAGACACTGTTGCCGGCGATTGCAACCGCTTCACCGATCAAGGCGTAGATGCCCGCCCCGAGAATGATGCCGACACCGTAGATAGTGGCTTGAACGAGGCCGATGCTTTTCTTTAATTGTGGGGAGGCAAGATTGGTTTTGGCGCCGTCGAGCATGTTGTTACCTGCGATTTCTATCGTCGGGCAAGCATTAGAACATACAACGGGAGGCCGGCAAACTGACCGCGGTCAGTTCGCCGGAACAAAGGATTTACAGGTCCGAGGAGGCGACTGCCACCACACTGTTGTCGCTGCGCACGGATTCCAGTCGTACCTCGAATCCCCACAGACGGCGCAGATGGCGCAGGACTTCCGGCGTCGAAGCGCCGAGCGGCTGGTCGTTGTGCATATAGTGACGCAGGGTCAGCGAGCGGTTGCCCCGGACATCGGCATTGTAGACCTGGATATTCGGTTCACGGTTACCCAGGTTGTAACTGGCCGACAGGTCTTCGCGGATGCGCTGATAACCCTCGTCATTATGGATTGCCGAAACCCTCAGGGTCGGACTTTCCGCATCATCCATGATGGTGAAAAGCTTCAGGTCACGAATCATCTTGGGAGACAGGAATTGCAGTATGAAACTTTCATCCTTGTAGTTCCGCATGGCGTCATGGATTGTTTCCAGCCAGTCGGAACCGGCGATCTGCGGAAACCACTTGTAATCCTCGGCGGTCGGGTTTTCGCAAATGCGGCGGATATCCTGCATCATGTTGTAACCCAGCGTGTAGGGGTTGATGCCGCTGAAATAGGGCGAGTCAAATGCGGGCTGATAGATAACACTGGTGTGGCTGTGCAGAAACTCCATCATAAAGCCGTCGGTGACCAGGCCCTCGTTGTGCAGCTCATGCAGGATATTGTAGTGCCAGAAACAGGCCCAGCCTTCGTTCATCACCTGGGTTTGTTTTTGCGGATAAAAATATTGCGATACCTTGCGCACGATGCGGATGATTTCACGCTGCCAGTGCTCCAGCAGCGGGGCGTTTTTTTCAATAAAATAAAGAATGTTTTCCTGAGGCTCTTCCGGCACCCGTCTTTCCTCTGCGTGCAGGAGTTCGGCTTTTTTTGGAATGGTATTCCACAGATGGTTCAGATGGCGCTGAACGTATTCCTCGCGTTCACGCTGTTGTTCACGCTCGCGCTCCGGCGTGACCGGGGAAGGGCGCACGTAACGGTTGACGCCGTATTGCATCAGCGCATGGCAGGAGTCAAGAATGTCCTCCACGGCGTCGACGCCGTAGCGTTCTTCGCATTTGTTGAT
>JAGRHW010000149.1 GCA_020444765.1 Gammaproteobacteria bacterium
GACTGTACAACGGAGATGCTGGATCCCCGACTAAAACATTCGGGGATGACGTTTACGCCGACTAAAGCGCTCGAGGGCGACGTTTCCTGAGAAGTAAAGACTCACATCGGCAAAGGATAGCGCCTGTAGACTTTCTCGATATCCTCCATGACGTTCTTGTCCAGCTCAAGTTCGGCGGCGCCGATGTCGGTTTTCAGTTGTAGCATGGAAGTGGCGCCGATAATCACCGAGGTCATAAACGGTCGGCTCATGCAAAAGGCCAGCGCCATTTGTGACGGATCCAGACCGTGTTTTTCCGCGACCTCGAGATAGGCGTTGGTGGCTTGTTCTGAAAAGCTGGTGTAGCGATTGAAAAGATTTTTGTTCATCGAGCGTCGCGAGCCTTCCGGAATAGCGCCGTTTCGGTATTTGCCGGTCAGCATGCCAGCGGACAGCGGCGAGTAGGCGAGCAGGCCGACGTCCTCATGATAGGACAGCTCGGCGAGGTCGAGATCGAACAGGCGGCAAAGCAGGCTGTATTCGTTCTGAATGCTGACCACGCGCGGCAGGTTGTTCTGTGTGGCAAGGTCCAGATACTGACTGGTGCCCCAGCAACTTTCGTTCGACAGGCCGACATGACGGATTTTTCCCTCGTCGATCAGCGCCTGCATCGTCTGCAGGACTTCCAGCATATTGTCGCGCGTTTGCTCGCGATCCTGCTGGGTCGGGTCGAAGTTCCAGTTCTGCCGGAAATGGTAAGAGCCGCGGTTCGGCCAGTGCAGCTGATAAAGGTCGATATAACTGGTTTGCAGCCGCCGCAGACTGCCCTCGATCGAGTTGCGGATTTTTTTCGCATTGATCGGAATGCCGTTTTGAATATAACTCAGGCCCTGGCCGGTCACCTTGGTGGCCAGAATGACATGGCTGCGCTTGCCGGACTTTTTGAACCAGCTGCCGATAAAGGCTTCGGTTCGCCCCTGGGATTCGGCTGAGGAGGGCGTGGTCGGGTACATTTCGGCGGTGTCGAACAGGTTAATGCCTTGCTCGACCGCGTAGTCCATTTGCTCGTGGGCCTGCTGTTCCGAATTTTGCGAGCCCCAGGTCATGCTGCCGAGACAAATCTGGCTGACGTCGATGCCGGTGCGACCGAGTTTGCGATACCGCATGTTGAATACTCCTCAGGAATCTGGATGTTGAGATCGGATTTTTTCGAGTATGAATGAAAGTATATATTTTGTCTCGTCCGTACCGATGCGCAATTAATCCGAATTTTTTACCCGATATCGGGCAAAATAGTTGTCTGTCCCAGCATGTTTGAGTCAAATAGCGCCGATGGAATCGCCGGTCTCCGAGGAATTACTCGATCATCTTTGCCGAATACGCGCTTTGTCGCGGCAGGAAGCGCTGCATCTGATCGAGGAGATTCTGGCCTTCTATAACGAATCGCTCGAGGACTTCGTGGCGCGTCGGCACCGGGAGTTGCAGGCGAGCGGTTATTCCAATCCGGCGATCTATTCGGCCATCGGGCGCGAACTCGACCAGCGGCGTTTTCCCGCGCCGCCGCTCAGTGAGCGTCAGATACGGCGGATGATCTACGGCTAACTTTTTTCAGACTCAAACAGGTTGAAACCATGTGTGGAATAGTGGCTTATACGGGCGGGCAGGATGCCGCGCCGGTTTTATTGTCGGGTTTGCGCCGGCTCGAATACCGCGGATACGATTCATCCGGCATTGCCTTGACCTCGCGCGGCAAGCTGCGTTGCTGGAAGGCGGCCGGCAAGCTGGCGCAGCTCGAGGCACGCCTGCCGGACAAGCCGGCAGGCAAGTCCGGAATCGGGCATACCCGCTGGGCTACGCATGGCAAGCCGAACGATATCAACGCTCATCCGCATTGCGATGGCGCGGGCCAGGTGGCGGTCGTGCATAACGGCATCATTGAAAACGCCGCGTTTCTCAAAGACAAGCTGCTCAGTGAAGGCTGTGAATTCGTTTCCGAAACCGATACCGAGGTGCTCGCCCATCTGATCGCCGGTATCGATGCGGAAAAACTGCTCGACAAGGTGCGGATCGCCCTGACCAGAATTCACGGCACTTACGGACTGGCCGTTATCGACAGCCGCGAACCGGAAACCGTTATCGTCGCGCGTGGCGGCAGCCCGGTGATCATCGGCGTCGGTGAGGGCGAAATGTTTGCGGCCTCCGATGTTTCGGCGCTGGCCCGCTATACCCGCGAAGTCGTGCATCTGGACGATGGTGAAATTGCCGAAATCACGCCGAAGGGCTTCAGGGTGCTGACGCTCGATGCCCTACCGGCGGAAAAAGCCAGCACGCAGGTGAGTGGCAGCTATGAGGATTACGATCGCGGCGAGTACGCGCATTATATGTACAAGGAGATTCTTGATCAGCCCGAGTCGGTCGCCTGCACGTTGCGCGGTCGGCTGGATCAGCGCTTCAGCACTTCGCGCCTGGGCGGTCTCAATCTGAGTGCAAGGGATTTACTGGAAACGCGGCGGATAAAAATACTCGGTTGCGGCTCGGCCTATTATGCGGGCAAAACCGGCGCGGACATGATCGAGACCCTGGCGCGCATCCCCTGCGATGCCGAGCCGGCCGCCGAGTTCCGCTACCGCAATCCGGTCATCGAGCGCGATGTGCTGTATATCGTGGTCAGTCAGTCCGGCGAAACCTTCGATACGCTGGCCGCCTTGCGGGAGGTAAAGCGCAAGGGTGGCTATGTGCTCGGGGTGGTCAATGTGGTCGGCAGTACGATCGCCCGCGAGGTCGATGGCGGGATTTACATGCATGCCGGCCCTGAAGTGTCCGTCGCCTCGACCAAAGCTTATACGAGCATGCTGACCGTGTTTGCCCTGCTGGCTTTGCATCTGGGCCGAATCCGAGATCTTTCGCCGCAGCAGGGCGAGCGCCTGGTCAGAGAGCTGCAGCTGCTGCCGGACAAAATCCGCGAGGCCCTGCAGGAAGAAGCGCATATCGTCAGGCTGGCGGAAAAATACTGTAACAGCACGAGCGCCTTTTTTATCGGCCGTGCGAATGCTTTTCCAATTGCCCTTGAAGGCGCGCAAAAGCTTAAGGAAATCTCCTATATACACGCCGAAGCCTATCCGGCCTCGGAACTCAAGCATGGCCCTCTGGCATTGATCAGTCCTTCGATACCCACGGTTGTGGTATTACCTGACTCCGATCTGCTGGATAAGTCGCTGTCGTCGCTGGAAGAGATCAAGGCGCGCGGTGGTCCGGTGATTGCCCTGACGAACGCCGATGACCCGCGGGTTCGTGCGCTGGCCGATGACGTCATTACCGCGCCGGCCACCGAACCGGTGCTGCAGCCGATTGTGATGGGAATAGCCCTGCAGTTGTTCGCCTATCACTGCGCGGTGAAAATGGGCAGAAACGTCGATCAGCCGCGTAATCTGGCGAAAAGCGTGACGGTGGAATAGAAAAAGCCCCGCATCGATGCGGGGCTTCCCGATAAAAGCCGACTCAAGCGCGCGATTAAGCCGCTTTTTTCAGTTTTTTCTTCAGCTTGCTGATCTTGCCTTGCTGCTTGGAAACCTTGGCTTTACGTGCTTTGATTTCTTTTTTCAGGCCGACTACTTTCTTGGATTTCTTGCTCATAGGTTGTGCTCCTTCAGGTATTAATCAACATCATTTTTGTTTGCTAAAACAAATGACCGTATAAACTTCCGGATTTCCCGAGCAGCGCTCGTGTCCAGCTCCTCGCACAAGTCAAGAAAAACATCGCGCTCTTCGCTGTTAATGCGAATCAGCAGCTGTGCGTCTTTCTTGCCGGCTTTGCGCTTACGGCGTCGCTCCGGCTTATCGCTTGCTTCGTCTTTTGCCATGAATGACCCCGTATCCGGAAGATATATAAAGTATATACATTATATATCAAATGTCTAAGCATCCTTAACCGGTTGTAATCAGGGAGTGGACAAAGGAATGCCGGACAAGGTGGTCCGGACCCTGGGCAAAAACCGTTCATATGCCTGAGTTCCGGAGGCCCGTTTACCCCATCAGCGAAGTCCCAGTCGCCCAGCAAAAAACCGGCTGAGGTCTGATTCTTGCTCGACGTTTGGGCAGTTTCCATGACGGTATTACCGGCGGCCAGACATCGGGCAGAACGGTGACTGCCAAACCCTTTGACCCAGGATTGATATCATGAAAGTACATCGAACCCATACACAATCAGCCGCTTTGTCACTGCTGTTATTGGCGGGCGCAGCCGGCCTGAATGCCGCTGAAGTCAACTTTGCCGAGGATTTCTCCTCGGGCACGATACCGGCAGAGCGGTTCGAGATCGATAAAAGCGGTGAATCGGATATCACGGTGGTTGACGGAAAAGCCCGTTTGACGGCCGTTGCCCCAGAAGGCGCGGCGGTAAACACCCGTTTGCTGCTTCTGGGAGAAACGGATTATTTTGAAGCCGAAGTCGTCCTCAGCAGTGAGTCGGTGACTTCCGGTACCGGCCGTAGTCGCGTGCAAATGGCGGGCATTCTGTATAACGATAGCGCGGAAAGCGGGGTGGATGGCCATACCGGTGATGTCTGGGCCGGGATTTCGCTGGGAAAAGACGTTGATGACAGTCTGTGGATTTTTGCCTGTCTGGAGCGTTCGGACGATGCGGATTTCGGCGCCACCAGTGCGCTGTTATTGAATGAGAACGGCAACGAGTGTGTGCATCTGGCCCCGCCGCTTGTGCCCGAAATGGATAAGGCTTACAAGGTGTCGATAGAGCTGGACCGCGAAGCCGGCAAGGTGTCTTTTACCTTTGATAGCGAAACCCGCGAGTACATCATCAATACGCCGATTTTCAAGTCAGCCAATGAAAGCAAGGAAGTCCGGGCCCGTCGGGAGGAAGGTGCCGGTACAACCGTTGTATTTGTGGATAATGTCCGTACCAGCGAGACTGCGGCTTTCGGCGAACAGAATAACGGGGGCTCAGGCACCGACAATGGTTCCACGTCGACGCCCGAAAGCAATGAAAACAGCGGGTCAGACGGTGGCTCCGGCGGTGGCGGTGCGCTTGCCTGGCTGTTGTTGCCGATACTGGGCGTGTTGTGGAGCAGGCGCCTGACTCTTAGAGCTTCTTTTCTGCGACGGTTTAATACTGAGCAAGCCCGCCTCTGACGACGGGTGCAAGCCTGCATTTAGCTGTTGTCATGCGATAAGGACACAGGATTCGGTTTGTCGCATGCTCATGCTGCGGCGAGCGGGCAGTCGCTCGCCGCGCACAAAAGCATCCGGGGCGTCATAAACAATAATCGGCTCCAGTCCTGAATCTCCATGCCTGTATTTTCGGTAGATATTGTCCGCGTCCAGTTTGATAAATCGGCATGATTCCTGGTTGCGTTCCATCTGCAGGCAGATTTCGCCGCTTTTCCTGATTCGCCAGTGACCGGTTCTGTAGCGGTCACTGCGAATTTGCCTGACGGTGCCGTCCGGATCGTAGTAGGAAACCGATTTCGTACCGGTATTCAGATTTCGTGAAGTGACCGTATGATCGACAAACAGATCACGGACTTCCGCGGCACCGAGCTGATGGGAGGGTGATCGCTGTATTGCCGTGCAGCCCCACAGGCTGCCGAGTATGCTGCTCATTGCCAGAGCGATTAAAAAAAACCTTTTCGGATGTGGAATAAACATTTCAGCTCTCCTTTGGACGCTTTTGCTGGATAAAGCCGTCGGGTCATAAAGCAGGCCCGCGACCTTGGCTGTAATGTGATAACGAATGAGCCGAAGGATTATTCCGTGGCTTTGTAAGTTCAGGGCAATCGACAAGCGACAAGACAGGCCGCGCTTTGCTTTGTGGTTTATTCACATAAACCGTCGTTAATGATTCACGGTCTTACTAACGGTGACTTGCTACCGTTTTCCTGTAACGAATCTTCAGGAGAACGGACATGGGTTTATTGAAATTGCATGTAAAGTCGGCGCAATCGCGACGGTATTGGGGCGTGTGTTTGTTCGGCGGGGCGATTGCCTGTTGCCTGCCGGGTCTGGCGCGCAGTGACGACAGTTGCGTGGCGGAAGTGGAGTCGGTGGGCTTGTGGGACGCCGATGACGATACGCTGATTTACACGCTGTCTGACATAGATGTGGTGGATCTCGAGTATCTCGACAGCAATATCACATTTGTGGCCGAGGTCAGCGCCTGTACCGCCAGCGTTGCGTTTGTACTGAACGGCAGCGAAGTGGCCGTCGAGAATAACGCGCCTTTATCTATGACCGGCGACGATGAGGGTGATTTGCATCCCTGGGAGGAGGCAGCTTCCGGCAGCTACGAGCTGCAGGTCATACCTTATACCGGGACCGGCAAAAGTGGTACGGCGGGCCGGGCTCTGACCCGTCACTTCGATGTCGTCGATGAAGACGACTGCTATCCGACCCTGGGTGAGATTGCGCTCTTCGATGTTGTCGGGGAGCGAAAAATGCAGGTCCTGAACCGACACAACACCATCGACTCGTCTGGATTGCCGGCCGAGATGGCCATAGGCGCCGCGGCGGGCAGCTGCATCCAGAGCGTGACTATTCACGTCAACGGCGTTCGTCACCGGGTCGAGAACAGTGCGCCGTATTTTACCGATGGCGATGATGCCGGCGACCCGCATCCGAGTGATATTTTTGATGTCGAGCAGCTTGAGGTGCGTTTTACCCCCTGGAGCGAGGACAACGAGGGCGGCATTGCCGGCGACAGCCGCACCGTGAGTATCGAATTTACCGCGCCGCGTATTGCTCACACGGTCAGCAACGACATTGCCGACTACCTGTATTTGTCGGCCAATTTCGCTGACCCCATTCGCAGCCTCAAACCCGGTCCGAGCGCCTATTCGCCGGAGTTTGGCGACAGCGATTACGCGCGTCACGGTTCGAGTGTGGGTGAGGATCAGGATGAATACGATTCCTTCGACGACAACTACTATTACACGGTTGACCCCGATGGTCTGCGCACCACGCTGGCGGACTGGAAAGCCCTGCACGGTATCACCGATCGTTTTGGCAGCCTCAATGCGGATGTGGTCAACGCCCGTTATGTCAACGCCTACGATCTGGGATTCGGTCGGGATATGTACTGTCTTGAAACCAGTACCTTCGACAGCCGCGCCTTCCCTTGTGTGGTGGAAAACTACCAGGTCAACGGTGGCGACACGAACTTTGTTGCCAGCGTCGCCATGGAGCGCGTTTACGCCGAGTCCAGTTCCGGCAGCGGGCGCTATTACACCGCGTTTTTTGTCTATGACGCCGGTGGCCGCCGGATCAATGCAATCGATCTCGACGGCAAGGGTTCCAAGCGTGTTCCCGAGGCCTGCTGGGCCTGTCACGATGGCGGCATGAGTCGTATCGGTTCGCGCGGCGGCCAGTATCTGGCTTTCGACACCGAGCTCTTTCGCAACTTCCCCGGTGCGCCGACGGTGGCCGCGCAGTCTGCGCAATTTGAAGCGCTCAACCGCATCGTCAACCGTGTGGCCGAAGCCGAGACCCGTACTGCCTACGATAACGACAATCACGTTAATATCAAACGCCTGATCGAGCGTTTCGAGGACGCGCGCCATACAAGCGAACTGTCTGGTGCACCGGACTCACATCGGCGTAACGGGCAGGCGGAAATCTACTCACGCTATTGCCGTACCTGCCATGTCACGCAAACCCCGTTCGAGCAGCCGGGTGAGGGCGGACGCGACTTCGCCTATCTGAGCTACGGCGAGGATTTGCCGAGTCCGAACGGCTCGCGCGGAACCTTTAACTGCCTGTTGTGCCATCAGCCGACAAACCTTGAGCAGCTTGGGAGTGTGAAAGGGTTTTATTCACGTCCGACCATTGATACCAGCGAAGCGGGCAAGTTCAAGGAAGTGGTCTGCGGGCAGTTTGATGCTGAAGCGGTGACTTTGCCGGAAAAGCAAATGCCGAACGCCCGGGAAACCCACAAGCGCCTGATCGAGGAGCACACCGACAGCGGTGCGCATGGTTTCAGAAGCGTGCGCAGCGACAGTGTTATCCGTACCACCTTTGGCTGTGACTCCATACCGGATCTGCGCTAGTCGCCTCGCAGTTGATTGGCAAAGCCGCTCCGTGCCGGGGCGGCTTTTGTTGTCTGTATGTTTCTGATGCTGGTATCACGGGATGCTAGGTGCCAAGTGTGTTGACAGGTCAGGAGGGGGATTCATTGTGGCCACCGGACAGTCCGCAGCTGGATTCCCGCCTGCGCGGGAATGACGGCGGTGTGATACTTTCTTCGTCATCCCCGAACGCTTTAGTCGGGGATCCAGTATCGTAACCGGACAGTCCGCGACTGGATTCCCGCCTGAGCGGGAATGACAGCGGCGTGATATTTTCCCGGCAACCACTTCGTCATCCCCGAGTGTTGTTGTCGGG
>JAGRHW010000014.1 GCA_020444765.1 Gammaproteobacteria bacterium
TCAGACGCTCGGGTACCGGGATGCGAATCTCCGAGCGACGCTCGCCCTGGCGCTGGCCCTGTGCGACCAGTTCCTCGAAGGCGCGAATGCGCGCTTTGCTCTTGGCTTGACGCGCCTTGGGCGAGGCGCGAATCCAGTCGAGCTCATCCTTGAGTGCCCGCTGACGTGCGCTCTCGGCACGCTCGGCTTTGCGCAGTTGCTCCTGCTTCTGGTCGAGCCAGCTCGAATAGTTGCCTTTCCACGGCACGCCTTGGCCGCGGTCTAGTTCGAGAATCCACTCGGTGACATTATCGAGAAAGTAACGGTCGTGGGTCACCAGAACGATCGTGCCGTGGTACTCCTGAAGGTGATGCTCGAGCCATGCGACAACCTCGGCGTCGAGGTGGTTGGTTGGTTCGTCGAGCAGCAGTAGGTCGGGACGCTCGAGCAGCAGCCGGCAGAGCGCGACGCGGCGCCGTTCGCCGCCGGACAGCTTGTGGATGATCCGGTCGGCGAGGTGGTCGATACCGAGGGTTTCCAGCACGTCCCGCGCCCGGCTGAAGGCTTCTTTGCTGGAGCAGCCGGTGTTCAGCGGTCCGAAGGCGACGTCTTCGGCGACCGTCGGGCAGAAGAGCTGGTCGTCGCTGTCCTGAAACAGGAAACCGATGCGCGGCCGAATCCGCCGAAAGTCGCGTTCCTCGGCGCAGGTCTCGCCGAACAGCCGCACTTCGCCCGCGTCCGGCTTTTCCAGCCCGACGATGCCGCGCAGAAGCGTGGTCTTCCCCGCGCCGTTGGGGCCGACGATGGCCAGCCGTTCGCCCGGATGAAGCTCAAGCGAGACCTCGGCGAGCACCGGCTTGCCGTCGCGTTCGACCGAAACATCTGCCAGGGCAATCGGTGTGCTCATAGTCTGTCGGCCACTGTTATCAATACTGCAAGGCTGGCGGCAAACGTCATCCATCCCAGATCGCTCGGGCTCAGCGGGGCCGGATCCCGCCACGGGAAGCGGCCGGAAAATCCGCGACACAGCATCGCTCCTTCGACCCGTTGCGCACGATCGAGCGCCCGGACCAGCAGCATGCCGAGCAGGTTGCCGTAGCTGCGCCAGCTGTGCCGGTTGGAGCCGGGCCGAAAGGCGCGGGCGCGCATGGCTTCCTGCAAGCGCCGCGCTTCGCCGCTGATCACCGACAGGTAGCGCACCGTCAGCACGAATAATCGCACGATCGGTTCCGGCACCCGCAGGGCGTGCAGCGCGCCGCCAAGATGCATCGCCTCGACGCTGCCAAGCAGAACCAGAATCGTCAGTACCGAGGCTGAGACTTTGCAGGCGATGAGTGCCGCGAAAGTGAAACCTTCCGCCGAGGCGTCGAATGGCCCGAGTGTCAGGACCGTGCGCCCCGGTACGGTGAACGGCAGGGTTAAAAACAACAGGATCAGAAAGGCTTCGACATGCAGCATCCGCCGCCAGCCATTGCCATTGATGCCGCTGAAGACGGCGAGGCCCGCGATCGCGGCAAGTGTTGTGACGGCGACTGGCAGGGTTTGCAGCTGCGAAACCGCCAGAACCAGGATGAGCGCCATCAGCAGGCGGGCGCGAAGATCGGTCGGCAGGATGGTCGTCACGGCACGCCACCACCTCCGCGACCACGTGCCCAAAGCGCCAGGCCGGCCAGGCCCGCGATCAGGAAAAGACCCGACAGAATATCGGTGAAGCGCAGCCGGGAATCCATCGCCTCGATGCGTTCGAGCAGGGGCTGAATCTGCCGCTGTACGGCGGCGTCGACCAGTCGGGCGATTTCGCGGGAATCGTCGGTTGGCGTTGCGTCCGCAGTAGACTTGTCAGTCGCGGCGTTACTTGCCGGAGCCGATAATGGCGCTGTTACACTGCCGAAACGTGCTGCCGGTAGAACCGTGCTTGCAATATGACCTTCTTCGGTATCGACCGTGATCCGGACCGTGTCCGTGACCGGCTGTGGCGGAACCAGGCTGAACCGGCCTTCAGCGTCCGTACGTCCTTCGGCCAGCAGCGTATCTTCGCCGGCGATTGCGCGCCACTCGGCGCCCATCGCGCGGCCGCCGCCGATAAAGAAGGCGTAGCCGCTGACCTGCTTGCCGTCGACGGTTGCGAACACCTTGAGTTTATGCGCCAGCGCGGGTTGAATCGATACCAGTACAATAACGGCGGTAAGCAGAAGGCGAATCATGCCGTCACCGGGCGCAGGGCTTCCGGCTGAACCCGGGCAAGAAAGCCAACTGCGGCACCGGTGACGGCGGCCTCGCCGAGCGCCAGCGGCAGATAAGTGGCCAGCATGACTTTGGCGACCGGTGCGTATTGCGCCGAGGACAGCCAGAGCGACAGAGCGACCAGCGCGCCGGTGCCGGTTACCGCCAGCGCACCGGAGATGGCGGCAAGCACGGCGGCGCGGCGCGGGGAGGCGGCCCGGATTGCCGGCCCTAATGCAAGCCCGGTGAGTACGGCGGGCAAGGCGATGTTGACGGTGTTGACGCCAAGCGTCGTCAGGCCGCCGAAGCCAAATAGAACCGTTTGCAGGAGCAGAGCGACCAGCACGGCGGGAAAAGCCATAAAACCCAGCATCACGCCGATCAGCCCGCCGAACAGCAGGTGCACGCTCGAGGGACCGACCGGTATCGCAATCAGCGAACCGGCGAAAAAGGTTGCCGAGAGAGTCGCGGTGCGCGGAATCGCGCGGTCGTCAAGCTGTCTGAGGGCAATCGCTACGCCGGCCACCGCCAAGGCCGCCCCGCCGAGCAGAACAGGCGCCGAGACGATGCCGTCAGGAATGTGAGCCATCGAGCGGTCAGTTCCCGCCCATATCGGTCGCCTTGACCCACATCAGCGCGCCTTTTTCGACCGGCACGTCCTTGCCGTCGGGGGATTTCATCGGTTCGTCGCCTTCCAGCAGAGCTGCAAAACCCCACCAGCCGGCGCGCGGCATTGTGTAGGAGAAAGTGCCGGTGGCATCGGCCTTGATGACCTGGGTGATGAAGGCGTCATTCGGCGGTGTCACGGAGCCGTCATTGATAAACTCAACCTCGATTTCGGCAAAGGGTACGGGTTCGCCGTTTTGCAGAACCACGCCGCGAAATGCATTGCCGGTCCAAAGCCCGGTCGGGCGAACCAGCGGCTGGATTTCCACCGGCAGGCCGACCATGGTGTCCCAGCCTTCGCCGGATGCATAATTATCCACCACGACCTTGGAATAGTGGATGATGAATTTGCCTTCGGAGGGTTCCCAATAGGGTTGCGGTTCGACAAAAAACACCGAGGCGCCCGGCTCGACGAGCTCGCGGGTCAGTGTCCAGGCCGACTTGCCGTCCAGAGGTTTTTCCTTGAGTTCAGACAACAGGTCGGTTTCCGTGCCGCCGCTGACGACACCCATTTTTACCGGTGCAGCCATCTCCATGGTCGGTCCGCCTTCGACGGGATGGGTGAAAACGAGATCGAGGGTTACGCTGCCGCCTTCCGAGAGGACGTCGGTCGAAGGAATGATCTCCTGGAAGTGTGCCCGGGCCGGCGCGCTGGCGGCAAGCATCAGTGCGAAGATCAACCCGGGTTTGCGCAAGTGCTCATGCATGGATGAATTCCTCTGCTGGGCGCATTTCTGGGAAAGTATGAACAATTTAACGATAAATCATACTTGCCGATTTCACAAGCGGCAAGCCTGATAATCGAAGAATTCTTTGTCTCCCTTTCGCCGCAGGACGGTTGCCGGTAACATCGCTTGCAGGGATAGGAGGAAGCGCTTATGCAACGAATGACGATCACGCTGGATGATGACCTGGCGGCCGAACTCGACGCCTTTATCGAGAGAACCGGTGCACTGAGCCGCTCGGAGGCGATACGTGATCTGGTGCGTACCGGACTGGCGAACAGGATGGATGGGCCGGAAGAGGCGAGCTGCTTCGGCGTAATCAGTTACGCCATCGATCAGTCGATGCGTAATCTTGCCAGCCGGATTCCGCAGAGCCGGATGAACCGCCACGACCAGACGATCGCCTCACTCTCCGTGCCGCTCGATCATTCGACGACCATCGATGTGGTGGTGATGCGTGGCCGGCTCGGCGACGTTTCCAGCTACGCGGAAAAATTATTCTTCGAACGCGGCGTGTTGCATGGCAATCTTGGTTTGATTCCGGTTGCCGAAGATGAAACGCCGCATGTCCACCACGACGGTGAGGAACATCCGCATACACATCTGCGTGTTCGCCCGGCGTTCTAGCAGGCTATCTCAGCGGATTTCAGCCTTGTAGCTGAACTTGTCCGCGCGCCCCTTGGATGTTCTGACCTCGATGATCTGGTTATCCACGGTATAGGTCAGGCGATTCAGGGCCAGCACGGGCGCGCCTTGTTCGATCTGCAGCATCTCGGCGGTGTGCGGATCGGCGGCGTCAGCGGTTAGTGTTTCTTCCGCGCGTACGACGGGCACGCCGTATTTTTCCACGATCAGGGCATACAAAAGATCCGGTATATGGACTGATTCGTCTTCCAGGCCGGGTACGATATCCGCGCGCCAATGTGAATATTCAATCATGACCGGCTTGTTTTGCACATAACCGATACGTTCGATGTAAAGCTGTTCGCTGCCTTCAGGAATACCGAGTTTTCTGCAAATCTGGGCTGAGCCTTTTTCCACCCTGCGAGCGGTTGTTTCCTTGTGGATGCGGGTCGGTTTGCCGTCCGCGTCGCCATAGGTTGTAAAACGGAACAGGCTGTTGTTGAAGTCGATATTGGAAACATAAGTGCCCTTGCCCTGATGCCGGTACAGGCGGCGTTCCCAGACCAGATTATCAATCGCTTTTTTTACCGTGCCCTGGCTTACGCCCAGCTGCTTGGCCAGCTGGGGTTCGGAAGGAATCAGATCACCCGGCACCAGTTGGCCGCGGTCGATCAAATCACGAATATTCTCTTCGACAACCTGATAAAGAGGTTTGCTATTTCTTGGGTTGACAGGCGAAACCGGCATTGTCGTTCAGGTGCTCCCGGGAAATTTCAGTGTTGTGAATACAGCGTATCGAGTGTTCAGTGAAATCAGCATACACGAAAAATAACACAAGTCATCTAACTGAGTTGTACTTTTAGTTCTTGACTTTCATCGGCAGCTGATTAAATCTATACAACAGATAAGTCATATATATGACCTGTCTGACCTAAAACCCGCATATGGCTAGGTGAGCCGGCCAATAAACAGACGGGAAAAATAATAAGCATTTTTGCCCAGGAGGAGAAAAGTGGAGTTTATCCAATACTTTGGTGAAGTCTTCACGCTCACCAATATCCTTATTCTCACGTTCGGCACGATCGGCGGTTTATTGCTGGGTGCCACGCCGGGACTAAGCCCGACCATGGCGGTTGCACTGTTGATTCCATTTACGTTCAGGATGGATCCGGCTTCATCGCTGATACTGCTTGGCGCGGTCTACACCTCGACGGTGGCGGGCGGTGCGGTCAGTGGCATCCTCGTCAATATTCCCGGTGCGCCGGCCAATATTGCAACCATCATGGATGGCCATCCGATGGCCAACAAGGGGCGCGCGACCGAAGCCCTGCAATATTGTTTTATCAGTTCCTTAGTGGGGGGGCTGATCGGCATCTTTCTGTTGATTTTCTTTACTCCGCCGCTGGCCGGACTGGCGCTTAAATTCGGGCCGGCCGAGTTGTTCTGGATTTCCATCTTCGGGATCACGATTATCGCCTCGATTGGCGGCGGCTCTGCGGTAAAAGGCCTGATCGCCGGAGGCGTCGGCTTGTGGCTCTCAACCATCGGTTATAACCCGGTACTGGGTGAGGAGCGTTTTGTCTTCAGTGAACATCTGGCCGGCGGTATTCATGTCATAGCCGCGTTGATCGGTTTATTCGCGATTCCGCAGGTCTTGACGCTGCTGGAAAACGCCCGTCAGCGCAAAGACGGCAAGCTGATGGAAATACGTTCCCACAGTATATTCAGGGCGATTGCCTATAACCTCAGCAGGGTCAAGGCGCTGAGCATAGGTACGATCGTCGGCAGTATCATCGGTGTTATCCCCGGCGCCGGCGGCCAGATAGCCGGCCTGGTCGCTTATGATCAGACCCGCAAGTTCAGCAAAAACAAAGACAACTTCGGCAAGGGTGAACCCGATGGGGTCATAGCTGCAGAAAGCGCGAATAACGCCATGGTCGGACCGTCATTGGTGCCGTTGCTGACGCTTGGCATACCGGGCAGTCCGACTGCGGCGGTGTTGCTGGGCGGGCTGTTGATCAACGGTTTGTTTCCGGGGCCGGATTTGTTCAGCGTCCACGCCAAGGTCACCTGGACGTTTATCGACTCTTTATTGCTCGGCCAGATCTTTATGATGGTGTTCGGGCTTTCCATCAGCCGCTACAGCTATTTTGTAACCCGTATTCCAAACCATGCCATGGCGGCGGCGGTAACGATTCTTGCCATCTTCGGCACCTACAGCATCCAGAACAGTATTTCCGATGTGATCGTCATGCTGGCGCTTGGCATCGCCATGTTTTTTGCCTCGCGCATCGGTTTCAGCGCCGCACCGCTGGTGCTTGGGCTGATACTCGGGCAACTGACCGAAACCAACTTTTTACAAGGCCGGCTCATTGCCGGTGAGGGCGAGACCGTCAGCTATTTCTTCGCTGGCACCATCAATAAAGTGTTGATACTTTTGTGCCTGGCCTCGATCGGCTACAGCGTTTACTCGGAGGTCAGACGCAATTTTAAAAATCGCCAACGCAAGCAACAGGAGGCGACGGCATGAACTATTTATTGAACCGCCGTTTCCTTGTGGCGGCGCTGGTTATGCTGGTCGCCCTGGGGTTGTTTCAGATCAGCCATTTTCATGACAACAAGGAAGCTTATCTGTTTCCCGGTATCGTCACGCTGGCCGTCGTGCTGTTCAGTCTGGTTTCCCTGGTACGGGAGACTTTTGGTCTCTGTATCGACGATTTCAAGTCTTTTCCATTCATACGTCTGGTGCCGGCGCTGGTCTGCATCGTGACAGCCGTATTTACGATCGAAGTTCTGGGCATGTATGTGACATCGGGTTTGACGATGTTTTTACTGAGTGTCTGGTATTCACCGCAAGAGCCTGTGAGCAAGCGCATATTAAACAGCTTGATAGTGACTGTTTGCTTTATGGCCTGCATTTATCTGCTGTTTTCCGTAATGCTCGGAGTTCAGGTGCCTAGAGGCCTGCTTATGTAATAAGCGATTACGGTGGTTTTCAGGTAGTCCGGGGCGTAGCGATACGACCCGGCAGGTAGAGGAGGAGGTCCCGTGATACGGGATTTAATAGAGGTCATTCAAGACCTGATGAAACAAGAGAGGAATCAGTAATGCAAAGATTAACCCGTTTCTTCAAACATGTAGCTTATTCGGCGGCGCTTGCCATGCCGCTGGCGATGACAGCAGTGGCAGATGAATACCCTGAACGTCCGATATCAGTGGTCGTTTCCTACGGTGCGGGTGGTGCGACCGATTTTCAGGCGCGCATCGCCACCATGATGTCATCCAAGACAGATCAGGACGGCAATCCGGTTTACCTGCAGGAGCCGATGGTGATCATCAACCGCCCTGGGGCGGGTGGTCAGGTCGGCTGGAATACCTTTGTTACCAAGGGTAAGCCCGACGGCTATGAGCTGGCCGCCTATAATGTGCCGCATTTTATCAGTCAGTCCATCGTGTTCAAGGACAAGGTCAAATACAACGTCGATAATCTCGAACCCATTGCCAACTGGGGCGCCGATCCCGCGGTGCTGATCGTCAACAAGGACAGTGAGTTTAATTCGGTTGACGATCTTGTTGCATACGCCAAGGCCAACCCCGGCAAACTGACTGTTTCCGGCGCGGGTCTTTACGTCGGCCACCATATTGCCGATCTGCAGTTGCAAAAAGCCGCCGACGTTAAAACCAAATATGTCCCCGCAAGTGGCGGCGTCAAGGCCATGCAGTTCGTGCTGGGCGGGCAAACCATGGCCGGCTTTAATAATCTGGCGGATGCCTTCCGCAATCAGGATCGTCTGAAAATCCTCGCCGTGGCCGACCTCGAGCGCAACGAATTCCTGCCGGATGTGCCGACTTTCAAGGAGCTGGGGCTGGATATCGATGACAGCAGCGTGAATTTTCGCGGTCTTATGGCGCTCAAGGGCACACCTGATGATGTGATCAACAAGCTGGCGGAAAAAGTGCCCGAAATGTTCAAGGACGATAGTGTAATCAAGAAGATGAAAGAGGGCGGTTCACCCATGCGTGTTATGAACAGAGAGCAGGTAAAGAAAATGTGGCAGGAACGGCAGGTTTACCTGACCGAGCTGCTTAAGGATCTCAAAGAGGATAAATAATCTCCCGGTCAACAATCATGCTGATCACGGCCGTTTTCAGGCGGACCGTGACAGCCTCTGATCGGATCAAATTTCAGGCTGAAATCACATGCAGACACAACAATCACCGACACAGACAGAAACGCGCCCCGGTAACGATGACACTCAGGCTTCAGTGGCCAGAGTTGCAGAACTGATCGACAGAGCCAGAGCCGCCCAGCAGCGCTATGCAGACTATGACCAGCAAGGTGTGGACGAAGTGGTAACCGCGGTGGCCTGGACCTTACTGGAGCCAAAAACCAACCAGCGTCTTTCCGAGCAGGCGGTAGCCGATACCGGGCTTGGCAATGTCAAAGACAAGATTATCAAGAACCACCGTAAAACACTGGGCCTGCTCAGAGATCTGAAGCGTGCCAAAAGTGTCGGTGTGATAGCGGAATATCCTGAAAAAGGCCTGATCGAGATCGCCCGTCCGGTAGGTGTCGTGGCCGCGGTGGCGCCGTCGACCAACCCGGTGGCCACGCCATACAACAAAACCCTGAATGCCCTGAAAGGGCGTAACGCCATTATTATCGCGCCTTCGCCCAAAGGCCAGCAGGTCTGTGAGGAAGTGGTGAAACTGATGCGTGGTGCCTTGAAGCAGGTCGGTGCGCCCGAAGATCTGGTGCAAAAACTGCCGGGACCGGTCAACAAGATCGACACCCATGAGTTGATGCGTCAGGCCGATCTGGTCGTGGTTACGGGCTCACAGAACAACGTGCGTGCAGCGGCCACCAGCGGCACGCCGGCTATCGGGGTCGGCGCCGGTAATGTGCCGAGCATGGTCGATGAAACGGCGGATCTTGCCGAGGCCGCGAAAAAGATCATCGCCTCAAAGTCATTCGATAATGCAACCAGTTGTTCTTCGGAAAACAGTTTGATTATCGTTGACGAGGTTTACGCGGACATGCTGGAGGCGCTGGGTAAGGAAGGCGCGGTGTTGCTCGATAGCGAGTCCCGCGAAAAGCTGCGCGCAACCATGTGGGTCGACGGTAAGCTCAGCCCCGCCGTGACGGCAAAGTCCGCCGGTGAGATTCTCGCAAGGGCCGGACTCGAGACCGGGGTCGAAGCAAGCATTATCATGGTGGAAGAGGATGCACCCGACAGAGCGAGCAAGTTCAGCGACGAAAAGCTGAGCCCGGTGCTCACTGTCTACCGTGCGCGGGATTTTGAACATGCCTGTAAGGTTGCCGAAGCCGTCCTCGAGGTAAACGGCAAGGGGCACTCGGTCAGCCTGCATTCACAGGACGAGCAGCGGATGTTACAGCTCGGGCTCGAGCTGCCGGTCTGCCGGGTGATCGTCAATCAGGCACATTGTTTCGCCACCGGTGGTTCCTTCGACAACGGTCTGCCGTTTTCCCTGTCCATGGGTTGTGGTACCTGGGGCGGTAATATCATTTCCGACAATATGAATTACCGCCACTACCTCAATACCACACGCATCGCCACGCCTATTGCACCGGACCAGCCGGAGCTGGAGGAAATCTTTGGTGAATACTGGGCCAAATACGGCATTTCACCTGAATAGCAGTGAGCAATTTTCCGGAGCAAAGCATGAAGACGGTGCGAACCTTAATCGACGATGCCGCTGCGCGGTATGGTGAAAAAACATTTTTGATCACGCCCGAGTCCGGCGCGACCGTGAGTTACGCCGAACTGCAGGCCCAATGCCGGCTTGTCGGCGGTCTGCTGGACGCCTTGCAGATCGACAAGGGTGAGCGGGTTGCGATGTTGATGCCGAACGGCTACTGGTCAGCCCTGGTCTTTCTTGGCGTTATGTACAGCGGCAGAGTGATCATTCCGCTCAATGCCGTGTCGGGCGACTCGGCCTTGCATTATGTCCTGGAACATTCGGACTCCAGATTGATCCTGGTCGAGCAATCCTATCGGGGAAAATTCTCCGCCGTGCTTGATGCCTTGCCAGACACGGTCCGGCAGTTTGATCTGGATCTCGATCAGGGCGCGGATTTTCCGACGACCGACAACCAACCCGCCGGGCTGCAGCCTATCGCCGAGGATGACACGGCGTTACAGATTTATACCTCGGGCACCACCGGCAAACCCAAGGGCGTGTTGCTGACGCATCGGAATGTGATTGCCGGCGGCAAGAATACGGCCCTGGCACACGAACTGAGCGCTGAGGATCGCGCCATGTGCGTTCTGCCGCTGTATCACATCAACGCCGAGATGGTAACGATTATGGCGCCGCTGGTCAGCGGGGGCAGTGTGGTATTACCGTACCGCTTCAGTACCTCGGTGTTCTGGCAGATGATTGCCGAACATGCCTGTACCTGGTTCAGCGTGGTGCCGACGATCATCGCCTATCTGCTGGAGCATGCCGAGCGCGAGGGATTTGATCGTGAAGCGCTTGGGGGACTGTCGCAACTCAGGTTCGGCCGTTCGGCGTCGGCGCCGCTGGCGCCGGAAATCCACCGTCGGTTCGAAAACATGTTTGGCGTTCCGGTGATAGAAACCATGGGGCTGTCGGAAACCGCCGCGCAGATTCTCTCCAACCCGATGCCGCCGGGAAAACCGAAATATGGCTCGCCGGGTATTCCGTTCGGCAACGAGGCGAAGATTATCGATGAGAACGGCAAGGCGTGTGCCGACGGCGTGGAAGGGGAGTTGATGATTCGCGGCGATAACGTCACCAAAGGCTATTACAAGAATCCGCAGGCCACCGCGGAGGCGCTGACGGCTGACGGCTGGCTGCATACCGGCGATCTGGCGATGCGTGATGCCGACGGCTTTTATTTTATCACCGGACGCCTCAAGGAGCTGATTATCAAGGGTGGCGAAAATATCGCGCCGCGTGAAATCGACGAGGCGCTGTATGAGCATCCTGCCGTGCTTGAGGCGGCCGGCTTCGCCGTGCTGGACGAGCGTTACGGACAGGAGGTGATGGCTTGTGTTGCGCTGAAGCCCGGCCTGGAGTGCAACGAAGCGGAGTTATCCGCCTTGCTCGAACAAAAGCTGGGTCGCTTCAAATGTCCGCAGCGTATTTATTTCCTGGATGAACTGCCGAAAGGGCCATCCGGCAAGATCCAGCGTCTGAAGTTGCCGGCCTTGCTGGCTGCTAATGAGGAAAAGAACAATGCTATCTGACATCAAAACCATTCTTTATTCGACCGACCTCAAGGGCGATGGTCGGGAAAAAGCCTACAAGATGGCGATCGGTCTGGCCAAAAACGCCGGCGCGCGGGTGATCGTGTTGCACGCATTCGAAACCAGCACGCAACTGCCCGCGGTGTTTGAAAATGTTTTGTCGGACGAAATGCTGGAACGTTTTAAATCGGTCGGTCTGGAGGAGCGCAAGGCGGAGCTGCTTGAACGCATACAACAATATTGCGAACGGGAATTTCCCGGCGAGGATTATCCCGGCGGCGAACCCACCGTGCTGGTCAGGGAAGGCAAACCGCAACGGGTGATTCTCGAGGTCGCTGAGCAGCAGCAGGTGGATATGATCGTGATGGGCACCCGCACGCATACGTCTCTCGGCGACGGCTTGCTTGGCTCAACCGCCACCAAGGTCATCCATCGCAGCAAGATTCCCGTACTGATCTATCCGCTTTAGTCCAGGCCGGAAACAGGCATGGACACCACGGTTCTGCTTGGTTTTCTGCTGCTGGTTATTCTGGGCTGTCTGATTCAGACTTTGTCGGGGTTTGCCATCGCGCTGGTGATTACCGGTGGCATGACGTCGCTGGGGCTGGTGCCGATTACCTTTACCGTTAATGTGGTCAGCATCGTCAGTCTTGCCAATGTCGTCACCGCGCTGCATGGCAAACTGGCAGAGGTGGACGGCATTATGTTCCGCTATGCCGGCGCGGGAATCGTCGCTATGAGCGGTGGCGGCCTGCTGGTGCTCAATTATTTGAGTCAGAATTCGGTAAGAATTCTGGAACTGTTTCTGGGCGTGGTGATACTGGTCAGTGCAGCCGTGTTTGTGCGTCCCCCCAGGCTGAACAAGAAAAAATCCTCCAACACCATGCATTTTCTGGCCGGCGGCATGGGCGGTTTTCTAAGCGGTATGTTTGGTGCCGGAGGACCGCCGATCGTGCTGCATGTTTACCGGCAGCCGCTGCCTTTGATTGAATTGCGTTCGACCTTGCTGGCAATCGTCGGCGTGATGACCTCCACACGTCTGGGCATGGAAGCGCTGGCGCAACATGTCAGCTGGGATATGCTGCGCACGGGGCTGATCTGCATACCGGTTTCGATGCTGGCGACGATGCTCGGCCGGCGGTTACGGCCTTGTATATCAGACAGGGTCGTGCGAAATTTTTCCGCTATCCTGCTTTGTATTATCGGCGGCAATCTGTTTATTCGCGCCTGGTTTGCTTGATCCATCCGATAAACTTTTATCATCCGGACTTCAGCGCATCGCGAAGAGTTCCTGGTGAAAATAATTCGCAGGCAGTCCCCTGGCGCTAAAATCACGGCGCAGGGATTTGCCGAAACTGCTTGGGCCGCAAAACCAGAGATCGGCGTTCTGCCAATCGGGTACGGAGTTGCAGATTTGGTCGGCATCGAGTTTTCCGTCGACGGCATCGATCAGGATATGCAGACCGATTCCAGCGCTTTTTGCTGCCTCTCGAAGTTTAGCGATAAAGTGCTCGTCGGGTAAGGCGGTGCTGTAGAACAAGTCGATCGCCTTGCTGTCCCTGTCACCTTGCATTTTTTGCAGACGGGCGAGAAACGGGGTGATGCCAATACCGCCGGCGACCCAGATTTGCCGGGACCGCTCGCTGCTGAAATCGAATTGCCCATACGGACCTTCGATCGTCACGGGGTCACCTGTCTTCAGGGTGTCAGGGAGCGCCCTGGTGTAATCGCCAAGCCCCTTGATCAGGAAAAACATCTTGCCGTCGTTATTCCATGGCGACGAAATGGTAAAAGGGTGCGGGCCTTCACGGCTGTCGAAGGTCACAAAGGCAAACTGCCCGGCCTTGTGACCCGGCCAGGAACCGCTCAGGTCGATATCCACCCTGAGTACGCGGTTGTCGGCATGCTGGCTGATCGCGGTGACGCTGCCGTTGGTCCGTCGTTTACGGCCGATCCGCCCGAACAGTGACATCATGGCCGATACAGTGCCCAGAGTCAGCAGCAGGGCCATTATCGGACCCAGCGCTTCAGTCCAGTAGGAAAAATCCATTAAAACCAGCGAATGAAAGACCAGAAACAAATACGCCACCGGCACCAGCCGATGCGTTTTGAAAAAATACCGGTAGGGAAAAGCTTTATACAATGCCAGGAACAACAGGACGACAACCGCGTAAAAAGACCATTCACCGATCGACTCGGCGAGCTGGCGCTGACTCTGGAACCACTGGAAAATCTCCACGGTTTGCTCGGGGCGAGGTCCGCGTGCCGGCCGCTCCATCCATCCCCAGCCAATCATCCATTTGGGCGCATTGACCAGCAGCCAGTGGCTGATCGCCAGGACCAGTCCGGTAATGCCGAGCCATTTGTGCAGGCGGTAGGATTTGTCCAGCCCGTCCATCAGCGGTTCGAGGAGCGCGGGCCTGACCGCCAGAATCATGGCGATGCTCATCATACTCATGGCGATAATACCACTGTAATTGATGAATGAGGCGCGCAAGGCCATGAACTCTGTCTTGCCGGTGAGGTCGTTTTCGGCCAGAAGCCAGAGTAGTGTCAAACTTCCTAATACAAGCAGATAAAGGGTTTTGATAGGCTTCATGGTGGCTCGTGTTCCTGTGACTTTGAATAAACCGCGGACCGCAAGCCTGAATGTTATGGCGCATCCATGTGTTAGTGTGTCAATGGCAAGTAAAGATTATGTAAAGACGACAGAAAAATGTGCGTTGTGGATGGCTTTGATGAATGGATGCGATGTCCGACGTGTGTACAAGAGCCTGTCTGGAGTATTTAAAGCCAACGGGTGACTGGTCGGTGTAGACGCTGGATCCCCGACTAAAGCGCTCGGGGATGACGTTTCTCCTGACAAAGGCATTCATGGATGACGAAGTGGCTTCATGGAAGATCTGACACCACCGTCATTCCCGCGCAGGCGGGAATCCAGCTACGGATCGTCCGACGGCGACACTGGATCCCCAACTAAAGCACTCGGGGATGACGAAGTGCCTGATAGATTATATCAAGCCCGCCTTGATGATTGACTCACCGGCTGTTTTGCAGTTACCGATAAGTTTATCAATATCTCCTTTCCCGGCTTCACCATTGGCGAGAATCAGACGGATTCCGCTCCGGCCCTTGAAGTTGGCATAGTCAACAAATGCCTGGCCTGTATTTCTGAGTTGTTTGCAGATGGCGATGGTGAGCTGCCGGAGTTGCGCTTCGTCGAGACCGGCCCGTGGCTCATACCTGAACAGGATGTTCAGGTAGCCTGAGGGTCCGAGCAAGGTAAAGTCGGGATGTGCGGTCAGCTGCTCCACACAGTAGGATTTCAGGTCCTGTAAACGATCGAGTTTATCGGCATATCCAAGCGTGCCGGCCGCCTTCCAGCTCATCCAGGCTTTCAGGGCATCGGCCCGCCGGCCACACTGGATCGAGCGTTCCCCGAGATTGAAGTCGGCATTCTCATCGGCATGGAACAGGTAGTCGCCACCGCCACCAGCGATGGCTTCCTTCAAAAAGCCGGCTTCGCGAACCTGGATACCGGCGGCGGTCAAGGGCACGTTAATCAGTTTGTGCATATCCCAGCTAAAGGAGTCGGCGCGTTCAACACCATCCATATAGTGCCGGTATTTATCCGAAAACAACACCGGCGCGCCCCAGGCGCCATCGACGTGCAGCCAGAGTCCGTATCGCCGGGCTATTTCCGCACAAGGCCCGATTGGATCGAAGGCGCCGACAACAGTGGTGCCGGACGTCAGGCCGATATAAAAAGGCGTATGACCCTGATCAATCGATTGGCGTATGGCGGTATCGAGTTGCTCGGGGATAATACAACCATCCTGGTCAGTGGCGACTGACAGCAGATTATCCTCGCCTATGCCAAGTACATTGGCTGCTCTCAGGTTGGAGTAGTGGGCCTGGTCCGAGACATAAGCGACCAGGGTTTTTCCCTGCAATCCGTTTTTCTTGCTGCCAGGCGCTTTGCTGGCGCGGGCCAGCATCATGGCAATCAGGTTGCCCTGGCTGCCACCGGTGAGCATGACGCCATCGCCGTGTTCAAAACCAATCAGCGAGTTCCATTTTTTGATCAGTTCAAGTTCCATCAGCGTAGCCACCGGACTCATCTGGAAAGTGTGCATGTTCGCATTGCTTAATACTGCAACCCAGTCGCCAAGAAGAGCGGGTTTGTTGACGCCGGAATAAAGCAGCTTGTAAAAAGCACTCTGAGAAACATCAGGGTTGTATTTCAAAAAAAATCCGGCGGCTTCTTTCAGCAAGGCAGGGTCGGCGGCCTCATCGGTGAGGCTGAAGTCCAGTAATGATTTCAGTTCAGTCGCGCTGAGACCGTGGGAGACAGGGCGCGGTTGGGAAAACTCTTCCGCAAGTTCATGCAACAATGTCAACTGCGTGTGGAAATCGTTGTTTTTTTTCATGGAAAAGTCCGTTATGTCGGTCGTCCGTGATGCTATCGATAGAGGGATGAATCGCGTGTGATGCCTATTTTATACGATTAAAAATTCCCTGGTAGCACAAAAAACTGAACAAATTTTCCCTGTGCACCGAAAAAATGCACCGCAAAATACAGGTCGCACCAGGACAAATGATTGTTCAACGTGCTTGATACTTTGTCGGAAAATCCTTAGTCTGGTTTTGAAGTGCCTCAGGCAAGGCCAAAAAAACAGTAAGTACTCAATAGCGGGAATATTTGTTTTCCGCATACCATGCTCTTAACTGAAAGGTTCCAACATGATGAATTTATCAATCAGCAATATGATGCGTGCGGCATGCGTCAGCATGCTCGCGCTTTTCACGATGTCAGTGGCCAGCGCAGATGCCCTCGAGGATATCAAGGCAAACGGTGTGCTCAAGGTTGGCGTCAAAGCCGATTACAAGCCCTACGGCTTTCGGGATCCCTCAGGAAAAATCATCGGCATCGAGCCGGAACTGGCCATGGATGTCGCCAAAAAGCTTGGCGTGGAAGTCGAGTACGTACCGGTCGTCAGCTCCAACCGCATGCAGTTTCTGGAGCAGGGTAAAATCGATCTGATGATTGCCACCATGACCGACAAGCCTGACCGCCGTAAGGTTGTCAACATTGTCGATCCCAATTACTACTCTTCCGGGACCAATATCCTGGCGCCGAAAAAATTCGGTTTCAAGGCCTGGGAAGATCTGCGGGATAAACCGGTTTGCGGTATTCAAGGTGCGTTTTACAACAAAAAGACCGGTCAGGAGTTCGGCGCCAAGATCGTTGCCTTCAAAGGCACGACGGAAGCCTATGCCGCACTGCAAGCCGGAAACTGCGTAGCCTTTGTCTACGATGACTCGGCGATAGTCGCCAAGAGCAACGAGCCTGAATGGTCGGATTACGAAATGCCTTTGCCGACTATCGACGACGCGCCCTGGGGACTGGCGGTCAGGCTCGGTGAGCAGGCGTTCTACGATCTGATGTCCGAAATGATTGTCGACTGGCATAAAAGCGGTCGGATACTCGAGCTTGAGACAAAATGGGGCGTTGCCAACACGCCGTTCGCCAAAGCCATGCACGAGAAGTACAAATAGGCAGCCGATCGGGGCGGGTCGTCGGAAATCTGACGACCCGCAAATACTGAATCCTTCACTCAGGGTAATCGAAGATAAGAGGACCCGATGGAAGCCTTTTACGAATGGTTTAGATGGCTTTACGATCAAACCGGCATAAACCTCCCGTTTATCTACGACAGCTACGATCGCAGCCGCATGATCGACGGCTTTTTTATGACGATCAAGCTGTCGCTGGTCTGCCTGTTTTTTTCGCTCGTGATCGGTATGGTGGGCGCCTGGCTGCAGGGCTCTCCGTTCAAGTGGACACGCCGGCTGGTAAACGGCTATATCCAGCTTTTTCGCAATACGCCGCCCCTGGTGCAGTTGTATTTTTTCTATTTCGCGATCGGCTCCCTACTGCCGAAGGTGGCAACCGATTACGGTGGTCAGGCGCCGCTGCTCGGCAGTTTTGCCTGGGCGGTCATCTCCCTGTCGTTTTTTGCCGGCGCGTTCAACGTCGAGATTTTCCGCTCCGGTATACAGGCGGTGCCGAACTCGACCGTGGAGGCGGCCGAGGCGCTCGGATTTACCCGCCTGCAGATCTATAAAAACATCACCCTGCCTTTGGCCTTCCGGGTTGTATTGCCGGCACTCAACAACAATCTCGTCAATCTGGTCAAAACCACAACCCTGGCTTATGCCATTGCCGTTCCCGAGATGCTGTATGAGGCGAATCAGATCTGGTCCGATAATGTCAATGTGCCGGAGATGATGATCTTTTTGCTGCTGGCGTATTTCGTTCTGGTCGGTGTGCTCGTCTGGATGATGCACCGCTGGGAGCGGGCGATGAAAATTCCGGGATATGGCGCATGAGCGGCAAGGACTTTAAAACCGATCTGCCGGTGATGCTGCCGTCAGTCAGACCTGCGTCCGGGCCGGATAAATTCCGTTTTCGCTTCAGCCTCTGGTACGTGTTTCTGATAGCCGCTTTCTGTCTGTTGTCCACGGTTGTCGCTCACGGAGCGGCGGAATCGACACAGGACTCCGCGCTGACCGTGATGCTGCGATGGACACCCCTGTTATTGAAAGGCTTTGTTTTTAATCTGATCATCTCTTTCTCCGCCATGGCACTGGGCACGCTGATCGGTACCGGGCTTGGTCTGGGGCAGATTTCACCGAACAGCGGCTTGCGCAAACTGTCGTGGTTTATTACCCAGTTTTTCCGAAATTCACCCTGGCTGGTTTTGCTTTTTTTCGCGATGTTTTTACTGCCTTTTGAAATAAAAATCGCCGGCCTGAGTATTCCCTTGCCGGATTGGCTGAAAGCAATCATCGGTCTTTCACTGCCGGTGATGGCCAATGTTTCGGAGATTGTGCGTGGCGCCATCGCCTCGATACCGAGCGGCCAATGGGAAGCTGCCGAAAGTCTCGCCTATACCCGCTCGCAAACTCTTTGGCGGATTATCCTGCCGCAGTGCATAAAACGCATGTTGCCGCCCTGGATGAACCTTTATGCCATCCTGACCATGGCGACCGTGCTGGCCTCGATCGTCGGCGTCTCGGAAGTCATGACCCTGACAGGGCAGGCGCTGGCGGCCGAAGGCGGTCGGCCGGAGCTTTTGGCGCCGTTTTATTCTTTCGTCCTGTTGCTGTTTTTTGCCTACTGCTATCCGATTGCGCGCTGGACGATTTATCTTGAACGCAAGTACGGAGTCATCAACTGACAGGAAAAATAATGAGCTGGACTGAAGATCAACCCATGGTATCGGTCAGAGACGTGCACAAATCCTACGGCGACCTGGAAGTGCTCAAGGGTGTGTCGCTGGATGTTATGAAGGGCGAAGTCATTTGCATTATCGGCCCGTCGGGTTCGGGCAAATCGACGCTGATCCGTTGCATCAATGCGCTCAACGATATTCAGCAGGGTTCGATTCTGGTCGAGGGGCAGGAAGTCAACGATCCGGACCTGGACAAACTGGAGCTGCGCAAAAAGGTCGGCATGGTTTTCCAGCAATATAATCTGTTTCCGCACAAAACCACCTTGCAGAACATCATGATGGCGCCAGTGCTTGTATTAAAACAGGATAAAAAACAGGTTGAAGCAACCGCCCGCAAACTGATCAAAAAAGTCCGTCTCGAAGGCAAGGAGGACAGCTACCCCGGCGAATTGTCCGGAGGCCAGCAGCAGCGTGTGGCGATTGCCCGTTCACTGGCCATGAGTCCCGACGTAATGCTGTTCGATGAGGTGACGGCGGCGCTGGACCCGGAAACGGTCGGGGAAGTGCTGACCACGATCAAGGAACTTGCTGAAGATGGTATGACCTGTATTCTGGTCACCCACGAAATGGGTTTTGCCCGCGAGGTCGCCGATCATATCTACTTTACCGACCGGGGTGTCATCGTCGAGCACGGGTCGCCGGCGACCTTTTTCGATGAGGCGAAGGATCCGCGGACCCGCGAGTTTCTCAAACAGATTCTTTAGCCGAACGGCTACTGTCGGTTCCGATCCGATACCGCATAACTCATCGGAAAACCCCTGGAGCTTGCCCGCCATGCAGCCCGCAGCTGGCATGAGGTACTTGTTGCTGCCGTTTGTTCGCGTCTGTGGCATAGTCAAGTCCTGTCAATTGTCGATGGCAAGTCATGCTGCATTCCAGACCGCTCAACCGAATTGCACGTAAGTTATTGCACCTCTGGGTAAGCGCCCGGGTACTGCCAAAGCCCATCGGTGACTTACAGCTCGATCCGCAAATACCCGTCGTTTATGTGGTGGAGACGCGGTCCTGGTCGAATCTGCTGGTTTTGCAGCAGCAGTGCGAGCGCTTCAGACTGCCGCCGCCGCTGCAGCGCATCCACGGCGAACAGGCGCTTGAACTGCAACGCTGGCATTCGATCTATACGATAGCACCACGTCAGGCGGTCAGGGGCTGGCTGAAAAACCAGCCCAAACGCTCGCGCATGCTGCGCGGCATCGTCGAAGTGCTGCGCGAAAACCCTACGCAAAAACTGCAGTTTGTGCCCGTGTCGATTTTCTGGGGCCGGCCGGTGGCGATGCAAAAAAACTGGCTGCAGATTCTTTTTGCCGATAGCTGGGCACCGGTCAACCGGCTGAAAAAGCTATTGACGATCGCCATTCACGGGCGTGAGACGCTGGTGAAGTTTTCTGACCTCGTCTGTTTGCAGGCTGGAGACTTCGGTGATTCGACAGACGACGAGATCATCGACCGTTTACAGCAAACCTTTTCCAGACGACTGCGCGAGAATCGCGTCGAAACACTGGGGCCGGATATCTCGCACAGCCGGACGCTGGTGCGCAAACTGATCATGAATCCGGCCGTGCAGAACGCCATCGGCCGGCGCAGCGCCGAAGAGGGCCGTTCAGAATACAAGATAGCCCTGCAGGCGCACCGCTACCTGGATGAAATCGTCGCCAGCTGCAGTCAGATCACCATCCGCCTGATGCAGCTGGGTCTGACCGCGTTCTGGAACCGCTTTTATTCCGGCATCAAGCTGTATCACCAGGACACGCTGAGAAATCTCTCAGCCAGTCATGAAATTATTTACGTGCCGTGCCACCGCAGTCATATCGACTACCTGCTGTTGTCCTATGTGATTTACTACCAGGGGCTGGCGATTCCGTATATCGCGGCGGGTAAAAATCTGAACATGCCGATTATCGGCCGTATTCTGCGCGGCGGGGGCGCATTTTTCATTCGCCGCAGTTTCAAGGGAAATGAGTTGTATTCGACCGTGTTGTTTGAATACCTCGCCTCATTGATGGCGCAGGGCGTGCCGATCGAATACTTCGTCGAAGGCGGGCGCAGCCGCACCGGCCGGCTTTTGCAACCCAAGCCCGGCATGTTGTCGATGAGCGCGCGGGGATTTCTGAAGTACCGGAAAAAGCCGCTGGCCTTCGTGCCGGTCTATATCGGCTATGAAAAACTCATG
>JAGRHW010000150.1 GCA_020444765.1 Gammaproteobacteria bacterium
CTGTCCTGCGACAAGCTTACCGTGGGGGCATTTTCTTCGACGGCCGACTCCTGGATCGAGAAGCGAACGCTGGCCTGTAAATCGTAGGATTCATCGAAAAACAATCGCGCTTCGAAGTCTCCGATACCGATATACTCGCTGAGAAAGCCTAACTGCCCGGCCACAGGGCCGGCATCAGACGGTTGCTGGCTGCCATTGGTATAAAGCCACATCAGGACCTGCTCATTCGGCGCCCCGACCGGCGCGATACCGACCCAATCCCGGCCGCTACCGATCGCACCGTCGAAGTTGACCAGCACTTCATCACCTGGTGCGTAAACAGCCTTGCTGGTCGTCACACTTGCCGCGACATCGGCGCTGATCTCGAACTGTATGCGGTGAGTCACCTCATCACTGCCTTCGAGAAACAGACGCGCCTCGAATCGGCCGATGCCGATGTAGTCGCTGAGAAACTCAACACTGCCGCTCACCGGGCTGGCTTCCGACGTGGATTGCGTACCATTGGTATACAGCCACATCAGCAGTTCGGCATCACTACTGCCAACGGGCGCGATGCTGATCCAGTCTGACCCCGTGCCGCCGGTATCGGTGAAATTCACTTGTACTGTATCACCGGCCGAGTAAACCTCCTGCGAGACGGATAAGCGGGCTTCCGGCAGTGCTTCTTCAGTGATGGTGAAACGAACCGTCTGACTCGCAACCCCGGCACCTTCCAGAAAAAGCCGGGCTTCAAAGTCACCGATACCGATATACTCGCTGAGAAACTGCAACTCACCTTCCAGCGGACCTTCCGCCGAGACCGTCTGCGTACCATTGGTATACAGCCACATCAGCAGCTGCCCATCGGGCGAGCCAACCGGCGCGATACTGACCCAGTCATCACCGGCGCCCGAGGCATCGGCAAAATGGACGGTCACCCGTTCGCCACTGGTATAGACAGGCTTGCTGACAGAAATTTCTCCTGAGGTCGCTTCGGAATCACCCTGGTCATTTCCGGAGTCGTCCTTACCGTTGCCGGAATTACCTCCGCCGTTACCGGAATTACCCTGACCACCTTCGGAATTGCCATTGTCATTGTTACCCTCGCCTTTTCCGGGATTACCTTGACCATTGCCGGGATTTTCCTCACCGCTATCCTCACCCTCGCCACTTCCTGAATCGTCCGTACCATTGTCAGAACCATCTTCTCCACCGCTGGCTACATCGCTGGCCGGTACACGTAAATCGATCACATAGGTATCCACCGATCCCGAATCGTACCAGTCACTGGCAAACAGGATCCGCGTACCGCTCGGACTGAGCACCGGATGCGGTTCTCCGAAGTAACCCGGCCCGTAGCCTGAAGTGTTTTCGGCATCTTTCGCATAAGTGCGCGTATGGGCGAGACGACAGGTTTTCGGCTCGTCTTCATCCGCATAGGTCAGGCTGATTTCGGAAAACAGCACCGGCGCGGGCCGATTGTTACTAAAGTATTTGTAGTTGCCGTAGCCAATCGTCGACATCACCACCCAGCCCGGATTGGCACTGGAAAGCGCCGACACATGGGTGCCGCTTTGCGGATAAGCCCAGCCGTTGCTCTGACCGATGATGACGCGGCAGGCACCGGTTTCCAGGTCATAGGACACCATCGAGCCGGTACCGCCGTTGGCGTCACCGTCACAACCGTTCTCGGCCGGGTCATACATCGCCGTGTACATCGCATCGTGGCCGTTCGGCAACAGACCGATGCTGTTGTGTTCCGGGTTGGGAATCGTCCGCAGCACGCCGTCGTTATCGAACAGGCCGTTGTAGCTGATGTCCAGATTGCGCAGCAGATTCATGTCGGTATCCAGTACCGAGCCCTGCAACAATACACGCTGGTTACTCGGTGTCGGCGACATCGAGACATTATAGGCATAACCGAAGTCATTACCGGCGAAGGGCTGCGCCGGATCTATAACCACCTGATTGCTGATCTCGCCGGTACGGACATTGACGATAAACGTCTGGTCGGTGGCGTCACCGTTAAAAGCATTGTTGTTACAACGCAAGCCGATATGGTCGCCGTACATGGCTTGCACATCGGAGCCTGAGGTCGCCGAGCCGCCCGCCGCTTCCGGGTGACCGCACAGCTGGCCGACGTCGGCTACAATCTGCTTTTCTTCGGTGTTAACGTTGTAACGAACCAGGGTGTCGTAAAATTCGTCGTTGACCGGATACGCCTGCACGTAATAAAGGTGATCGGCACTCTTCGGGTCCCAGAAAACTTCCTCAAGATCCGCAGGCACGATATCGAGCTTGCGGATATGGTCGTAGGTCTGCCCGTCATACAGATGGTGGCCAGGGCCTTCGGTGCCGGTGTGATAGAGAATCAGCTTGCTCTCATCGGCATTCCAGGCTTGCACTGTGTTGTACATCGTCTTCACGACGCCACCCTGCTTGGCGTTACTGATTCGCGTGATCTCGGAACCAAAAGCCGGGTCGTGGTACGATTCCAGGTAGCCGGGTTTGGCCATGGTTTCAACCAGACGAGGTTCCCGGTCGGTCACCCGCGTGTCACAAAAATCCGCTGTTGCCGCCGTTAACGAACCGGCAAACGAGGTGCCGAGGGCAATCGAGACCGCGCTAAACAGTGCCTTGGCTTGCATAAGCTTTCTCCCTTTGATTTTTTATTCGTGCAACTTTTCAATGGTTTTATCGGCGCCATGACAAAATCCTGCCTTTGCCATATGGCCCCCGGGGATCTGCAATTAACAATCCAGATACACTTGGACGATCGGGTGCTTGTTCATTTATGAGCGCGAAGTCTCGCCGGAACGCCCAAAAAGGCCGCAATACGTCGAGCGTGTAATGAAATGAACGGGTTTAAAAAGAAATTGACAGAATGTTTCGCGGTTCTAACAGCCGGTTACAGATCAGCAAGTCGGTAAATTGGCAGATGTGTCAACAAAACGCCTGAAAAAAATTCCTTTTATAGGCAGGCAGTTGAAGTGGTTTCAGAAAAATAATCAGAACAATAAAAACCAATCTTTTGGAATTTATGATATTTCATCAACAAGCAAGACAGAATTCACGATCCAGTGTCTGTTAAGACAGCAATTTTCTCCAGCCGTGATTCAATCGAAACCCGCTGTCATTGCTTGTACTTATAATCAAGGAGTTGAAAACATTACAAATCACCCGCGAGTTGCCGAATATACTTGTATGGCAGGTTACATTCGTGTAACAATTGCTCTCCGTTTTCAAGGTAGCAACCGTATTATCAGTGTGCAGGCGTCCAGATAGCGCCATCCGTGCACTGCAGGGAGGACACCATGACCACCACGCACGCACATCGAAAACAGCAAAGCCGTCAAGCCAAAAATCCCAGTATCATGAATCTGGATGAAATGCCGGAACTGATCGCCCGGGTACTGCTGAATGACAGGCGCTCCGCGAATTCCCGTAATACAAAAGCTTCGAAGTACAAATACAATCGGCTCGCATCCTGAGCCAGGATCCACACGCTTTAAATCCAGAAAAACGCTGCACCTTTCCGGACTGAACAACGGTTCCGGAGGCAGCGTTTTTTATTGGCCGCCTTACTTACAGCCCTCCGACGCCTGACATAAAATTGCTTGCCGGCAGCCACAGCGCAGACTACATTGCCTGGCTGTTTTTTATGCAAAAAAATAAAAGGAGAAAGATTAATGGCTCGCACAATCAATAAAGTTGCTGTAATCGGCGCGGGAACCATGGGCGCAGGCATTGCCGGCATCTGTGCTCAGGCAGGTTTTCCGGTGGTTTTGCTGGATATCGTCGACGGCGCCGCAGACAAGGCCGTGGCTCGCCTGACCGGCGGCAAGCGACCTGTCATCACCGAACAGCAGGCAGCGCTGATCAGCTGCGGCTCATTGGACGCCAATCTCGACAGCCTTGCCGATTGCGACTGGATTTGCGAAGTCATCATTGAAAAGCTCGAACCCAAGCAGGCGCTTTTTAACAAGCTGGAGCCGCTACGCAAGGACGGCTCGATCGTCACCAGCAATACCTCCGGCATCCCCCTGCGCGACCTGACCGACGGCATGCCGGAGCGCCTGCGCCGGGATATCGCCATCACGCATTTCTTCAATCCCGTGCATATCATGAAGCTGCTGGAGCTGGTGCCGGGCGAAGAAACCGCTGCCGATGTCATTCCCACGCTGGCGGATTTTTTCGGACGACTCGGCAAAGGCGTGGTATATGCCAAGGACACCGTCAACTTTATCGGCAACCGGATTGGCTGTTTCTGGATTCTGTCCGGCCTGCATATCGCCGAATCGGCCCTGCGCGAAGGCCTGAGTATGGAAAAAATCGATGCCCTGATGTCTGAGCCGGTGGGTTTTCCCTCTACCGGACTTTACGGGCTCTGCGACCTGATCGGTCTCGATATCATGGAAAGCATCGCGCGCAACCTGGACGCCAATCTGCCGGCCGATGACGCCGGCCGGCGCTATGTGAAATTTCCGGCCGCCGAACAGAACATGTTCGACAATGGTCAGCTCGGACGCAAAACCGGTGGCGGCTTCTACAAACTGATACGCCATGACGACGGCAGCAAGACCATGCAGATTTTTGACCTGTCAGCCGGCCAGTGGCGCAACGCCGAAACGGTCGAACTGGAGAGCAATCACCGGACATTTTCCGCCCTGCTGACAGCCGACACGCCGGAAGGAAAATTTGCCTGGCAAATCATGAGCCCCACACTCGCCTATGCCGCCGACCTGGTGCCGGAGATTGCCGATGACATCGTCAACGTCGACCGGGCAATGCGCTGGGGTTTCAACTGGCAACAAGGTCCGTTCGAAATGATCGACACATTCGGCGCCGATAATTTTATTACAAGACTGGAACAGGATGGGCAGCCCTTGCCGAACATGCTCAGGGTTTTGCGTGAATCCGGCAAGCAGTCATTCTATACGGAAGACGGCAAGAAATTTCTCGGCGTGGACGGCAACTATCACGACATCCCCGCGGAATAACTGCAAGTCTGTCACACACTGGAAAAGACCGATCTTCGGTCTTTTCCATTTTAGTTGATACCGAATTCCTCGGCCCGCGCCGTGCGCAACACGTCATAATAGTTTTTCAGTAAATCCGTACGGAATACCACGCCCTTGAACAGAAAACGTTCGGTATCCCTGGACTCCACCACCGGCATGTAATCGATATTTTGTTCGGCCATTTCCTGCAGCGCGACGACCAGATTGGTGTGCTGCGAAATACTCTTTTCACTGCCGAACAAAATTTCCGCGGCCGGCGTATCGAATCCGTGATCGATCGAGGCCGCGACCAGCCTGCGCAAATTGGCGCTGCCGAGGAGGTTGCCGTCCTCGTCGAGCAGAATGGCGATACGGTTTTTATCCGTACTCAATTGCCGTTCGACATCAATGATCTTGTCGCCGTCACCCACCGGGCTGAAGTCCTGTTTGACCAGGTTTTCAACGGTCCGGGTACGTAGCAGACTCTGATCCCGCCCCGAGGTGATGTTGACGCCACGACGGGCAAGCTGCCAGCGGAAAAACGAGGTATGCGGTGACAACTGCATAAGCGTGCTGGCCATCGCGGCAGCCAGCATGACCGCGATCGTGACTTCGTAGTTGGCGGTGAGCTCAAAAACGATCAGCACCGTGGATATCGGGGCACCAAGCATCGCCGAGGCCAATGCGCCCATACCGACAATCGAATACACACCATGCTCGGAGACCAGATCCGGCAGCAGCGCCGAAACCAGCGTCCAGATTAACGCACCAAGCAAGGCGCCGAACACCAGCGATGGGGTAAAAACCCCGCCGGCAAAACCGCTGCCGAGCGCGATGCCGGTGCCGAGAAATCGCATCACCAGCAGCACCATCAGCAAGGTCGGCAACAGTTCCTGATTAAGCGATTGATCGATCGACTGATAACCGCTGCCCAGTACATCCGGAAAGCGGATCGCGATCGCGCCGATCAGCAAGCCTCCCAGAGCCGGTCGGCACCAGAGCGGCGCCTTGCTCGCCTGCCAGAAGTCCTGGATCTTTCCGACCAGCAGGATCAGCACCAGTACGAACAGGGCGCAGAACAGCCCGAGGAGACCGAAAATCGGCAGCTCCCAGAACGAATTCAACTGAAAATGAGGCAGACTGAACACCGCATCGCCACCCAGAACGGATTGACGGACGATCACCGATGCCGCCGATGCAACTACGATCGGCGCGAAGACCCGCATGGTGTAATAACCGACCACCACTTCCAGTGCGAACAACACACCGGCGATCGGCGCATTGAAGGAGGCGGTCACGGCCGCCGCCGCGCCGCAACCGAGCAAGGTCAGCGAATCGGACTGCGTCAGGCCGAGCCTTTCTGCAAGCCAGGCACTTATCGAGGCGCCGATATGCACTGCCGGCCCCTCCCGGCCGACCGGCGCACCCGACCCCATGGAAATCGCTGCGGCGAAAGCCGCGCCTACCCCGGAACGCACATCCATGCGGGCACCGCGCACCGCGCAGGCTTCCATGACATCGGCAATACCGTGATAGCGTTGACCTTGCATAAAATGCAACAAAGCGCCAACGATCAAGCCGCCTATCGCCGGTGTCAGCAGCACCAGCCAGGTCGGACTGCCGGCCACCACGCTGGCAAATCGCACCTCCGACATACTGCCGAAAACGCCTTCCTGCACCAGCGCAATCAGGCCGATCAAACCGAGCGTTGCAAACCCGGCCACCACACCGACAAATGCACTGAGCATAAAAAAGCGTACCCGCACGTTAACCGCGGACTGGTAGTAGGATTTAAGCCTCATGGTGATTTATGGCCTGTCGATTATGTTCAACCTTGATTATTAAAAAGTAGCAGATCCGGTACCGCTTTTTTGCCCTGGCCGCCGGGACGGGCTTATCAACCCGTTCAGATAGCGCTTTTCGGTTGAAGATTATACGGATAAAGCACATTATTACCGGACACAAAAAAACACACACGCAACACTCACCAGAGGAGTTCCAATGACTGCTAATAAAGAAATATACGTACTCAGTGCAGTTCGCACAGCCATCGGCGGATACGGTGGCTCGCTCAAAGATGTTCCGACTGTCGACCTGGCCGCGACGGCTGTACGAGCGGCAGTGGAACGGGCCGGTGTGTCGCCGGATAAAGTCGAGCATGTGGTGATGGGCAATGTCATTCACACCGATCCGCGCGATATGTACCTCAGCCGGGTCGCCGCAGTCAACGGCGGTCTTCCGGTCGAGACGCCGGCTTTCACCTGTAACCGTTTGTGCGGCAGCGGCCTGCAGGCCATCATCTCGGCGGCCCAGCAAATCGAAACCGGCCATTCCGATATTACCCTCGGCGGCGGCGCGGAGAACATGAGCCGCAGCATGTACTGGGCACCAGCGGCGCGCTGGGGCGCCAGGCTCAACGACTCAAGCATGGTCGACGCAATGGTCGGCGCCCTGACCGATCCGTTCGATAAAATCCACATGGGCGTGACAGCCGAAAATATCGCTGAAAAATGGGGTATTTCCCGCGAGGAGCAGGATCGACTCGCCGTCGAAAGCCATCAGCGTGCGGCTGCGGCCTGGGAGAGCGGCGCGTTCAAGGAGCAGATCGTCCCTGTCGAGATCAAGACCCGCAAAGGTACCGTCGTGTTCGAAAAGGATGAACATTTCCGCGCCGACGCGTCCCTCGAAGGCATGGCGAAACTCAAGGCGGTTTTCAAGAAGGATGGCAGTGTCACGCCCGGCAATGCTTCCGGCCTTAACGATGCGGCCTCGGCCTTGGTGCTGGCCAGTGCCGAGGCGGTCAAGCGCGATGGCCTGAAGCCGATTGCCAGACTGGTCGGCTATTCTCATGCCGGCGTAGAGCCTAAATACATGGGTATAGGCCCTGTCCCAGCGGTGAAAAAACTGCTGGAAAAGACAGGCCTGAGCATCGCCGATTTCGATGTCTTCGAAGTCAACGAAGCATTTGCCGCCCAGGCGCTGGCGGTGGCCAAGGATCTGCAGCTGCCGATGGACAAAACCAACCCGAACGGCAGCGGTATTTCGCTCGGCCACCCGATCGGTGCGACCGGTAGTATCGTCTCGACAAAAGCCATCCACGAGTTGCACCGAAGCGGTGGCAAGCTTGCGTTGGTAACCATGTGCATTGGCGGCGGTCAGGGAATCGCCGCCCTGTTTGAACACGGTTAACGGTCGAGCACAGCTAGGTCGAAACAATTGATGAATGCTCTTGCGGCGCAAGGGCCAATAC
>JAGRHW010000151.1 GCA_020444765.1 Gammaproteobacteria bacterium
AACCATATAGCGCTGCGGACTTCATACCGGGGCATGCCGCATTATCATGATATGCTGGATTCGCCGGAGTCGGAGATCCGCGTACACGGTACACAATATTTGCTGGAAAACCTCAACTCGGATGACCGGCTGCTGCTGGTCGATGACGTATTCAGCAGCGGCCGCAATCTTCAGGCGGTGCTGCAAAAGCTACGCAGGCACCTGAAGCGCAATATGCCGGGCGAGGTGAAAATCGCCACGATCTGGCAGCGCCCTTCCTACAGGCGGGTTGACTTCAAGCCGGATTATTTTCTCTACGCCACTGAAGACTGGCTGGTGCTGCCGTACGAGATGTGTGGACTGAGCCCTGACGAGATCAAACAGCACAAGCCTTTTTTGTTGCCTTATCTTTGATAACGGTTTTTGAGGGGCGGGGATGCTTACTCATTTCCAGACAATACGGGCAGGTTTTGAATAATTTGTTCTCGTATAGGGTGGTTTTTGGGAATGCCTTGATCGTCCAGAATTTTATGGTATAGATGCGTAATATTCTCTTTGGAATGTTCATCGGATGTTAAAAAACCGAAATATAACATGCCAATTTCTTCAGATTTTCCATAGTTAGCGGTGAGCACTTTTAAAATCAGCGTATCCCCTTTGCTAAAAGAGCCGGTGTAGTAGTAGACAGACGTTTTTGCTCCTTCTTTCGTCCACCAGTACATTTCTTTCCCGGCGGAAACTCCAAACTCGTAAAAATCAGGGTAGGTATTAGTTTTATGATAGCCTGTCAGGCTTCCAACTAATTGATCCAGACTCTTAAAATTGCGAGTGATAGAGTTGTAGTCGGAAATAACTTCATTTTGGCTATATGACTTTGGATAAGCAATAAGTTGCGTGGCTTGCTCATATTTTCTTTCTTTGAATAAATCAAAGAATTGTTCAATGTTGTTATCAACACTTTCAGGTGCGGCTGTAACCTGTTGGTATGCCGTAGAAGAAAAAAATATTAGAAAAATTAGTGCGACTGATTTCATTTTGTAAATTCTCTCGCATTGATCAATTGGTCAAGATTAAGGCTTTCAAAGTAGTTGTGAAAGCACTTTCCTTTTAAGCTTCCTATGTTTGATGTGCGGTATTTTTTTTGAACTGACAAATCGATCATTCTTTCGATCCCTGTACTTCGTCCATATTTGTGACTTTTTAGCCACATAAAACCAAGTTCATAGATTCTATCGGTGGATGTAAGCTGAATTGAAAAATATCTTATTCCCTTTATGTTCCCATAACTACCAGCAGTCCTTCTAGTCACACGAAAACAATTAGCAAGGGCCGGTATAGAGTTCTTGGGCAGTTCAGTTATTACTTCTGAAAAATATTTATCATAAACAACACCTGTGTATTGATTCGGATTATTAATCAGGTCTGCGTAGAATTTTTCATGACCAAGCTGGAAGAAAGTCCAGTCATATATCAGGTATAGGCAATAAATTGACATTAGTGCTACCGTAATATACATTCGTTTGTCATTGTTATTCACGGGTAATTAATTGCCTTATAGAATCAATTTCATAAATTTTATTGAATGTCTATTTTACGATTAAACTCAGTTCTTTCTTTAAACCGATCTTCAAATATCATCCTCTTCATTAAAAGGCAGATGGTCAATATCGATTTCGGTATTGACGAATCCTGAAAAATAGGATGTTTCCGCTGGAATTTTGATACTTGGCAACCTTACTTGATTGCCGGAAATACCAATAGTCATCTTTACAGAACCGGTTTTTATGATTTCAGCTATTTTGTCACTTACAGGCGTGATTTTTGGTCCAATTTGTCGCCAATGATCGATTAATTCCTCCGAATCACTATTTGACCGGCTAGACCATAGATTAACCCTGGAGAGGTTCAAGGCTTTGTTTCTTTCGCCTTGCCGTAGCTCCACATCCGGCTGTATACCCAATATTTTTGCAATATCTTTTGGAAGTATTTCCGTTCCGTGGATTGACAAAAGTAATTTTAAATCCATTTTTTCCTGACCTTAGGGCGTGACCACTTGCTTGTCTCGTCTTGATCGATTTCAATTGACGGTGGCTGCCTTTGTTTTTCCTGGACCTTAATGATTTGTGAGTATAGTCGATCAATTGATGATATGCCCTGATAGGCATCATCAAAAGCTTCTTTTGTTGCCTTGTTTTTGATATTTACTATCTGCTGGGCATACGAGGTTTATCAACTTTTGAATATCTTGAACAAAGCCAACCCTGCTGCAACGGCGGCAGGGCTGGCAAACCAGGACGTGTTTAATTTGTCATGACGGAAACTGCCTGTTCTGTGGTCAGGACGCCATTGGCAATCATTGCATAGTTGATCAAGGCAGCATTATAGGCATCATCACCGGGGGCCGCGACGGCATCCTTAACAACATAGACCTTAAAACCATTTTCCATCAGGCTGCGCATGTGTGAGTCGACACACAGGTTAGCGACCAGTCCAGCCAGAATGACCGTGTCAATACCACGACTTCGAAGCTGATAAATCAGGTCATTACTTTCAGGGCCATACATTTTGTGTGGAGCGGCCTGGATGGTTTCTCCATCTTCAATATAGGGTTTGTATTGCTCGAAATAGTCCGCACCGGATCCGGAAAAGCTTTTTTCATCAAGACTGTCACGGTGCAGGGCCTGCATATCCAGCAATTGCTGCTGTAATGCACCGGCGTTTTTCCAATTGTTATCCAGCGAGGTGTAAATCAGAGGATCGACCGCCAGGGTAATACCGGTTTTTTTCGCGGTTTTCATCAGCACTTCGATATGTTCTATGGTGCCGAGTTGTTCCATATTATCCTTCACCAGCTTGTAAAGCTTGCCGTTGGGATGCAGAAAGTCGTTTTGGGGGTCGGTAATCAATACCGCTGCATGTTCCTTATCGATTGTGGGTAATTCCTGTGCCTGGGCCATCATGATTCCTCCCGAGAATATCAACGTCAGCAGAATTGCTTGAAACAGATTTTTCATCGAATTTTCCTCAACAATTTTTTCAGAAACGATGTCATGTATTTTGACGGACAAACCGTCGCAAAAATGACCGGGACAATGCTAGAAATCATCCGGCATCCGGTCTGTAACAAAAGCTACATAAGGAGATGCAGTCTTTGGGTAGTTTAAGAACGGATCTTCAATGATGATTTGGCAGGAAGGTGTTATGAATTACGGTTTATCCGGTTTCTTTCTCCTTGGTCTTTTGGCCGTTCTTTTCGCGGGGACGGTTGTGATTACCCTGGTGCTGAAAGAGCTGGCGCCTGTTGCCCGGTTGCCGGGAATGAAACGCTGGCTTCTCGCGGCAGGACTGGGTGCGGGTGTTATTTTATTCGCCGCCAAACTGCTGATCATTGCAGGGTTTTCTGCGTTCTATAATAAGCCAACCATCGCTGTTCCGAAATTGACCAAGGCAGATCAGGTTTCCGCAGAGCCGGCAGCTTACACGTGGGCAGTGTTATCGAATACAGTTAAACCCGGGGTTCCGTTGTCATCGGGAACGTCCAGGGCTTATGTCTGGCAGGCGCTTCCCACACAGGCTGTATCTTCCACGGACAACCCCGGTTTTGCTGAAAAGGTCGCGCTCGGAGAAAAGCTTTTTAGCGATCCGCAGCTCTCTTACGACGGCACAGTATCCTGTGCGAGCTGTCACAAGCTGTATCAATACGGCGGCGCGGATGGACGGGCAAAGGCGCAAGGAATCTATCAACAAAAAGGCAAGCGCAATACTCCAACCGTCTGGAATGCTGTCTTTCAGCGTAAATTATTCTGGGACGGGCGTGTTGCTTCACTGGAGGAACAAGCCAAGGGACCGCTTATCAATCCCCTGGAGATGGGCATGCCTTCGTTCGATCTCGTGGTGGAGCGGGTCAACAGCCGGCCTCTTTACCGGCAAGCCTTTAAATCGGTTTTTGGGGCCGATTCCAAGATCAGTATCGATCAAATAGTCGAGGCAATTGCCGCTTATGAGCGGACTCTTGTTACCGCGGACAGTGCCTATGATCGCTTTGTCAACGGCGATAAAACAGCGCTCACTCAACAGCAGATTCGTGGGATGGCGCTGTTTGAATCCATGGCTTGTATAAACTGTCATTCCGGACCTAACTTCAGTGTGGCAAGCGTCTTCAGCGATGAGCCGCCTTTGCGCATTTTTCCGGCCAACCCGACACCACTGGAAGAGCGCTACCCGTTATTTGAACAAGTTACGGACCGGGGAACGCCTGTACGCTCGGCCTGGAGAGTTCCTTCATTACGAAATGTTGCTCTGACCGGCCCCTGGTTGCACAATGGTTCGATCACTGACCTGAAGGATATGGTGCGTATTATGGCGGCGGCTCAATTGGGGTGGGCCGGACCTTATTTGCTGTGGTCGGACAAGGATAACACCTTGCGGGAAATGTCCCGCCCCATGCCAAGCGAGCAGCAGATTGAAGATGTCGTTGCATTTTTGCAGGCTCTCAGCAGTGAGCGGTTATTAGAGTGCCAGCAGAAAAAGGCGTCGAATACAGGGGAAGACTGTTAAGAGCCTGTTCAAGATCCCTCTCTACTGTGAATCCGCTGTTTCTCGCTACGGCACAGGGATCTTGAACAGCCTCTAAGGAGGAGTATTGGATCATCAGATATTGACGGCGTATCTTCAGCTTTCGCCGGACAACTTCAAACGGCTGAAGCGGCACGTTAAGTATTTTCAGTTTGAGCGATCCGGGCCTGTCATTCATAAAGGGCAATCGGTGTCGGGGGCTTATCTGGTGCTGGAGGGCCGGCTGCGTGTTTACACCTATTCGCCGCAAGGCACGGAAGCCACACTCTATCTGCTATGTCCCGGAGATACTTGCATTCTGACTTTAAACTGTCTGTTTAACAATCTGCGCTATCCGGCATGGGTAGAGGCCGAGGCCGGTAGTCGTGTGGCGCTGATTCCCGGAGACCTCTACCGGCAGTTGTTTGCGGAGGAAGAAAGCGTTCGTAATACAACCATAAAGGGCTTGTCCACACTGGTCTTTCGCCTGATGGATGAGTTGGAAGAAGTTCACGCCTGCAATCTCGAACAGCGTCTGGTCCGCCATCTGCTCAACAATGCCTCGGCAGATGGTGTGGTCCTGACAACACAGCAGATGCTGGCGAATCACCTGGGAACGACGCGCGAAGTCATCGCGAGGCTGATGCAGAACCTCAATAGCCAGGGTTTGATATCCACAGGGCGGGGACGAATTCTTATACAAGACACGGTTCAGCTGGCCGCCATGGTCACACCTTCCTCTGCTCAATGGCCCTAGTTCAGACCGATGGGTTTGGCGGAAACCGAATCGCCGTTACCTGCGCCTTGTAAAAAGGGAAATAATCGTCGCTGCCGAACAGATTACCCGCTTCAACCCTGAAGGGGAGACGATAACCCTGGACGTCCCGGAAATCCGATAACAGGCCACCGAAGGGTTGCAGTCGGTATGTCTTATCAGTATTGGCATTACTCCAGCGCAGAAAGGATACTTCGCGCGGCCGGCCGTCGGTGTCGATTTTCAGGCTGACTGTTTGTGCCAGCGCGCCGTGGCTGATCGTGACGCGGGCGGTATCCGAGTCGACGCTTTCCCAGACGACATTTGGTCCCGGCAGTACGGCGGCCGGCGTCCAGAACACGGACTCTGCGATATAACGACCAAAGGCTGAACGTGCGTGATCCGGGTCGCCGCCCATCCGTGCCACGGGCAGCAGGCCAAGAAGGCGAAAGCGTGTCCAGCGGCCTGAATCCGAGCCCGATACCGGTATCAGGCCGAGCAGGTGTAAATGCCAGACAAAGCCCTGCGGTGCGGCGAGGATTTGTCGGGCCTGCATGGGTCGGTAGTTTGCCGCGTCCCGTGAGCCGAGGCTGAACCGGCCGCCCATCTCCAGTTCCGCGACTGTCAGCAACGGTGTGCCGGGAACGATGGCGAAATTCAAAAACCGCTGTGCCGGTTCCGGCAGGCCGGCGACCATCTCCGGCTTATAGCATGCCGGGTCTTTTGTCTGCAGACTGGCAAGTCGTGTCCATTCCATCCGTTCAGCACGCTTGTCCAGCAGGCGGAGAACAAACAATACGGCAAGCAACAGTGCCAATAGCGTCAGGAGCAGCAGGCTTATCTTCATGGGTAGGGCCCTGCCGGGTGATCTGGTCGTTTGTGATTATCCGCTCAGTGCCTGGTGCCGGCAAGCGGGGTGATGACGATATCAATTTTGTTCAATACCCCGTTCAGCCGTAATTGCAGAATTCCCGGGTGGTTTCAACGGAGGTCGAGGATGAGTCTTGCCATGATGCTGCCCATGGCGGCGTTTGCGCTGGCGACGTCGATATCACCCGGGCCGGTGAATCTGGTCTGTCTGAGTAGCGGCGCGCGTTATCCGGTCTCCGCCGGGCTGGTCTTTGTCAGTGGCGCCACGCTTGGCTTTGTCGCGTTGTTTGTCGCTGTCGGCCTGGGCTTGTATTCCTTGCTGCTTATGCTGCCGGTGCTTGAAGTTTTACTGCGCTGGGCGGGGGTGGCATTTTTACTTTACCTGAGTGTGAGACTGGCTCTGGATAACGGTCAGTTAGCGGAAAGCTGCGCGCAAAAGGCGCCGGGATTTGTCGCCGGAGCACTGATGCAATGGCTGAATCCCAAAGCCTGGCTGGCCTCGGCCTCGGGGATTGGCGCCTACACGAACGCGAACGATCTGAGACAGCTCGCGGTATTTGCCTTGCTCTATCTGTTGATCTGCTGGTTGTCGCTGGCAGGCTGGGTATACGCGGGTGCATTTTTGCGCCGTTATCTGCAACGGCCTGTCATTTTGGTGGCAATCAACCGGACACTGGCTGTATTACTCGCGGCCAGTTGCATCTATCTGCTGAGCGGATGAGGGTAGCCGGTACTGATTTGGTGTCGCGGCCATCAGACGCTTGAAAGCGCGCTGAAAATGAGGTTGATCGGCAAAGCCGGCGTTCAACGCGGCCTCGACGATGGGCGCGCCGTTTTTCAAGGCGTGCCGCCCGAGCTGAATCCGCCGGTTGATCAGGTAAGCATGAGGCGTCAGACCAAAATACTGCTTGAATGAGCGGATCAGATGGCCGGCGCTGTAACCTGAAAAGTCGCATAAGTCTTCCAGAGCGATGTCCTCGACGGCGTGGCGGTCGAGATAGGCGGCCAATTCCTTCAGGGTTTGCGGCACTTGCGGCTGACAGCGTTCGGTCTGGCCGGTCAGCTCATGCATCAGATCGGACAGAAACCCGGTCACCGTCGTCTGCTTGTCAAGCAGGTCGCGCCGGGAATCCAGCAGGCAGTCCGCAACGCGAAGGTATCTTTCATACCAGGCTTTATCCGAGAGCGTCGCCCTTGATATATCCTGCCAGCAAGTTGTATCCAGTAAGCCCGCTTTGTGGCGTAAATCGGTCAGCCAGCCGGTGTCGATATACAACATCAGATAGGCCCAGGCCTGGTTATCGACAGGATTGCAAGCATGGACCCATTCGGGATTGACCAGAACCAGATCGCCGGCCGAGACAAGGTAGCTGTCATCCCGGTAGAGGTATGTGCTTTTACCGGCGGTAATGGCACCCAGCGACCATTGAGTATGGCTGTGGGGTGCATAACAGACCTGGCGTCCATCCCCGACCTTGCGCAGCTCGACATACGGCATACGGGCGTCGCGCCAGAAGATCGGTTTTGCTGGAGATGTCATAAGTCTGTTTACCTTGCCTGAAAAAACTGATGATAGCAGGGCGTTGTTAAAGCCATGTCATACCCTTGTAAGGTTCGGACGCAAGACTTTGCAGGCGGCTTTCCAGACTGCCGACATGAATTTCCAGCTTGTGCCCATCCGGGTCGAGAATATATAGCGACTGGCCTTCACTTTTATTGCTTTTCCACTCCCTGACACCCAGGTCCTTGAGCCGCCGGCTGAAGGTGTCAAATCCGGAAGCGTCGATATCGAAGGCGATATGCGTGTAATCACGTTTCGGGCAAGGCTCGTCGCAGGACAGACAAAACCATAAACTGCCAAGGGAAAGATAAGCTCCGTTATCCCATTTGACGTGACCCTGGAAACCCAGTACCTCGGTGTAAAAATGCAATGAGCGATCAAGGTCGCTGACGGCGATGGTGAGATGATTCAGGCCTGAAATCACGGTTTTTCCTGAGCGCATTGGTGTTTTTTTGGTCCTGCTTGTACTGGATGCAAGCTATCACACTTGAGTGGCTATGGCTAAGTG